>JBQCEJ010000578.1:0-7903 GCA_051960355.1 Verrucomicrobiota bacterium
GAGCGGGTTGCGTATCGATCCTGCCACGGCCACAGGTGACATCAGTTTCCAGTCAATTCAGTTGAAGAATGCGAACGGAAAAGTCGTCAAGGAATGGACCTTCGCAAAGACTCCTGCTAAATGAAGCTATGAAATTCCAAAAACTCTGGCTTGTGGTGGCAGCGCTTGCGGCCGCCGGGCTTCACAGTGCGCCTGCCGCGGATAAACCGACGCGGCCAAATATTCTCTTCGTGCTGACCGATGATCAGCGTTGGAACGCGCTCGGTTGCATGGGCGATCCGAGTGTCCAAACGCCCAACATCGATCGTCTGGCCAAGCAAGGTGTGATGTTCCGAAACCATTTTGTCACCACTTCCATTTGCTGCTGCAGTCGTGCTTCGATTTTCACCGGCCAATACGTTTCCCGTCACGGCGTTGGTGACTTCCGCACGCCGCTGTCGGCCGCTCAATGGGCGGAAACCTATCCGGCGCAACTGCGGCAGCACGGTTACCGCACCGGGTTCATCGGCAAATTCGGCGTGGGCAATGACCAGGCGGTTAAGCGCATGGCCGGCGAGTTTGATTATTGGCGCGGCATTCCCGGCCAGGGCGGGCGTTATTTCATCGAGCCAGGCGATACGAACCGCGTTCACCAGACGGCGCGAATGGGCGATGAAGCGCTGGAATTTCTCGATAGCAATTCCAATAGCAAACCGTTCTGCCTTGCGATCAGCTTTACCGCACCGCATGCGCGCGATCACATGCCGCGTGAATTCACGCCCGATGATCGCGATGAATCGCTTTACCGCGACCAAACGATTCCGCATCCAGAGCTGGCGACCGATGCCTATTTCCAGTTGCTGCCGAAATCTGTGAAAACGTCCGAAGCTCGCACCCGCTGGCATTGGCGCTTCGACACGCCGGAAAAATTCCAGAGCAACACGAAGGATTATTACCGGCTCATCTCTGGAATCGACCGCGAGGTGGGGCGCATCATGGCGGACCTGGAAAAGCGCGGCCTGGCCAGCAACACGGTGGTTATCTTCACATCCGACAATGGCTATGCCCTGGGCGACCGCGGACTGGCCGGCAAGTGGTTTATGTATGAAGAGAGTCTGCGTGATCCGTTAATCATCTTCGATCCCCGTGAACCTGCCGCCAATCGGGCCCGCACCGAAGATGCCATGACGCTTAACATCGACTTTGCGCCGACCATGCTGGCGCTGGCCGGCATCACGCCGCCGGCCCGGATGCAGGGACGCAGCCTCGTTCCGCTGCTGGAGCGTCAGCATCCCGCCGATTGGCGCACCGAGTTCTACTACGAGCACCATTTTTCGCCTGAAATTCTTCCACCGAGTGAAGGTGTGCGCACCGAGCGCTGGTCTTACATCCGCTGGGTGAATGAAAAGCCTGTAACGGAAGAGTTGTTCGATTTGAAAAAAGATCCCTTGGAAACCCGGAACCTGGTTGGAAATCCGGAACA
The DNA here is from genome assembly GCA_051960355.1 of Verrucomicrobiota bacterium. Lineage (GTDB taxonomy): Bacteria > Verrucomicrobiota > Verrucomicrobiia > Limisphaerales > DASXHY01 > DASXHY01. The sequence continues at coordinate 1,463 of JBQCEJ010000578.1, forward strand.
GGCCGAGGTCCTGGCCGGCTTGCGCACGCGTTGGGAAAGCTGGCGGAAGGAAGTGCAATGATCTCGATATCGCGAATAGCAGTGGTTGGATTGTGCCTGGGCGGCTTTGCGCAACTCGCCAGCTTCGGCGCGGCTTCAAATGCCCCGACAGTCACCGCCCACAAAGCGGCACTACCCGCACAGAAAACCGACGCGAATGTCGAAACACTGGTTTACAAGCAAGTCGAGGGCAAATCGCTTCGGCTGTTTGTTGACAAGCCTAGCGATTGGAAATCGACCGATAAACGGCCCGGCATCGTCTTCTATTTTGGCGGCGGCTGGGTGGGCGGCAGCCCTTCGCAATTCGCACGACAGAGTCAATATCTGGCGAGTCGCGGAATGGTCGGCGTGCGCGTCGAATACCGGACGCTGGGCGAGGATACGAAAGGTCCTCCGACGATTTGCTGCGCGGATGCCAAGTCAGCCATGCGGTATGTGCGTGCTCATGCGAGTGAGTTGGGCATCGATCCAGACCGTATCGCGGCTGCGGGCGGTTCCGCCGGCGGGCATCTGGCGGCCTTTACGGGATTGGTGGCGGGCTTGGATGATCCAAAGGACGACCTTTCAATCTCGTGCAAACCGAATTCGATGGTGTTGTTCAACCCCGTGTTGAACAACGGCCCGAAGCAATGGGGCCACGAGCGGGTCGGCAAGCGCTATCGCGAATTCTCACCCGCGCACAACGTGACACCGGGCGCGTCGCCTACGATTGTGTTTCTCGGCGAAGCCGACGACTTGATTCCCGTGTCGGTGATCCGTGATTTTGCGACGGCCATGAAGCAGGCGGGAGCGCGGTGTGACGCTCATTTCTACGCCGGAGCCGGACATGGATTTTTCAATCGGGACGTGGCAGGTCATCCCTGGTTTTCAGAAACATTGCTTGAGACCGACAAGTTTCTCGTTTCCCTCGGCTGGCTCAAGGGCAGTCCAACTCTGACCGTGCCGACCGCCAACACTTCATCTAAATGACAAGAGTTGCCGTGAACCGTTTCAGACCCAAGCATCTTGCCGCGATACTTGCCTCCATCCTGGCCGCGAGCACGGCCATGGCGGCACCCGCCAAACCAGCGGTGTTGACGACTCCAAAAAGCGTTCTGCTGACGCTCGACAATGGAACCGTGAAGGTCGGCATCGACCGCTCCCGAGGCGCGGCCATCACGTGGCTCTCCTGGAGCGCGCATCCGGAAAATGCAGTCAATCACTCCGATCCTGGCCGCCTGATTCAACAGTCCTACTACGCGGGCAAACGGCTCAATCGCATTGAGGATGGTCAGAGCAAATCCTGGAGTCCCTGGTCGTGGAATCCCATTCAGGGCGGCGGCGTTTCTTCCTGGGCCCGCGTGAATGCTTTTCAGCGGATTGGGCAGGCGACCTTGTTTTCAGAAACAGTGCCCAAACTCTGGGACATGCCGGACGAGGAAGCCGCCGCGCTCATGCGGCAGTGGACCTCTTTTGAACCGGGCATGCCGAACGTGGTGACGGTGCGCTGCGAGTTCATTTCCAAACGATCGAACAACGACCGTTGGGGACCCGCCTTGCTGTCCCCGCAGGAAGTTCCCGCCTGCTATTTCACCCGTCAGTTCGGCACGGTTAAAACGTATCTCGGTGATGGCAGATGGCGAACCGAACAGCAGCCGCCCGGGCCGCCGTGGGGCCGTTCAGAAACGCCGCGCAAAGCCATGGCATTGCTGAACGGCGACGGGCAGGGGATCGCGGTGTTCAGTCCGGCTGGCGATGAACGGTGGAATTTCGGTCCGCACAGCACCGGGGATAACAGCGATTCAGCGGCGGCGCCTTGCATGCATGTCGCTCCGATTGCCCGGGCCAAGCTCGGGCCGAAGAGTGAGTTGCGCTTTCGTTACTGGCTGGTCGTGGGCACTGAATCCCAACTCGCAGCTCGGCTGGACGCGCTCTGGGAAAAATATTCCAATGAACGGCTGGAGCTGACTGAAATGTCGAAGCCTGCCAGCAGTGAAGTTTCCACAGCACCTGCAACCAGCGCGGTTCCGTGATCCTTGGTGAACAGCGCGCCCACTGGTGAGGTTGAAATCCCCTCCTGTCGCTTTGGGATTCTCATCAATACCAGGCCGTAAGAGGCATCATCGTTGAGTGCCGTTTGCGGAACAAACCACCGTTCAAGGTGAATGATCACACGTGAAATTATGAAGCTGAAAACAATGAAGCTGCCCGCGTTCGGCGCGGTTTTGCTGATGGCGTTTCGCTGTGCCGCGGGCGTGGAAGTCCAAAACCTCCGCTGCGAATACAATGAAGATCCGCTGGGAATAGACCAACCGGCCCCGCGTCTGAGCTGGCAATTGGATTCCAATGAACGCAACCAGCACCAGACCGCTTATCGCGTTCTCGTCGCAAGCTCCGCTGATCTGCTCAATCGCGGGCAGGGTGATCTCTGGGATTCCGGCAGAGTGCCGTCCGATCAAAGCATCCAGGTGCATTACGCTGGCAAGCCGCTCGTCGCCCGACAGCAATGTTTCTGGAAAGTGCAGAGTTGGAATCAGGACGGTCGTGCCAGCGCGTGGTCGGCAGTGGCAAAGTGGGAAATGGGATTGCCCGCCGCCGCGGATTGGCAGGGCGCTGATTGGATTCGCCTGGCGAAGGACAGCCGCCAATCGCCATTGACGCAACGGCCTGTGGAAACCAAAACCATGACGGCGCCGCGCCAAGTGGAGGCGTTTCCTTCACCGCTCTTTCGTCGCGAGTTTCAGGTGAAATCTGGTGTTGTCCGCGCCCGAGTCTATGTTTGCGGCATCGGTTACAACGAAGTCTTCGTGAATGGCCAACGCTGCGGCGATGCAGTGCTGGACCCCGGCCAGACGAGTTACGACGTGCGGGCGTTCTATGTGACCCACGACATTACGCGGCAGCTCAAGCGTGGCGCGAACGCCGTTGGCGTGATGCTCGGCAGCGGTTTCTTCGGCCAGAATCATGCGTTTAACACGGCGAGTCTTTGCTATGATCAGCCGGCGTTGCTTGCAAAGATCATTGTCGATTACGCCGACGGCACCAGCGAAACCATTGTCACGGATGAATCCTGGAAAGCTGAAACCGGCCCGATCCTTTATGACAATGTTTACAGCGGCGAAACCTATGACGCGCGCCTTGAACGCGGCGGTTGGAATAAACCCGGTTACGACGATTCCAAGTGGCAGAAGCCAATGCGAATTGAATCTCCCGTCAAACAACTGCAGGCCCAGGTGATTCCGCCGATTCGCCGCACCAAAACTTTCAAACCGGTTCACATCACGGAGGGCACGGATGGCAAATGGATTTTCGATCTCGGCCAGAACATCGCTGGCTGGGCGCGATTGCACGTGAAAGCCCCGGCTGGAACGCAATTCACTCTGAAGTTCGCCGAGGTGCTGATGCCGGACGGCAAATCGCTGGACCTTGCAACGACCGGCTTTTTTGCGACGGGCGTTCAGCAGACTGATGTTTACGTCTGCAAAGGCGAGGGCGTCGAAATCTGGGAGCCGCGCTTTACCTATCACGGCTTTCGCTATGTCGAAGTGGCTGGGCTGAAGTCCAGGCCTGGACGCGATTTCCTGGAAGGCGTGCTGGTACACACCGACGCGCCCCGCGCCGGAAGCTTTGCCTGTTCAGACGAAACGCTGAATCGGATTTACGAAACATCGCTTCGCACGATTGAAGACAACATGCACAGCGTAATGGAAGATTGTCCGCATCGCGAAAAATGCGGTTGGCTCGGCGATGCTCATGCCGTGGGCGAAACGACGATCTACAATTTCGACATGGCGCAGTTCTGGACGAAGTTCGTGGACGACATTGAAACCGTCTTGGGCCGGGGCGGCGTCACTTATTGGGGCCAGAAAGCCACGCCGGGCATTCCGTGCAACATCGCCGTCGGCAAGCGCCTTTGCCAGGAAGCGCGCCCGGACTGGGGTTCCGCCTACGTTCTGCTGCCGTGGTATCTCTACATTTACTACGGCGACACGGATGTGTTCACGCGGCATTACGATCACCTCAAGGTTTGGATCGATTATGTCAAAGGCTTGCGCGAAGACGGGATTGTCGTGCGCGGCTATGGCGATTGGTGTCCGCCGGGCGGCAATGCCAACATGGAATGTTCGCCGATGCTGACGTCCACAGCCTTTTACTACGGCACGCTTCGCATCATGAACCAGTTCGCTCTTCAGCTTGGAAAGACCGACGACGCGGCGCAGTTCGCGCAACTCGCCGACGAGACCAAGGCGGCGTTCAATCACAAATTTTACGATGAAAAAACCGGCGGCTACGGTTCGCAAACCGCCGATGCCGTTGCGCTGCGTTTCAAGATCTATCCCGATGGCCTGCAGGCCAACGTCGCGAAGTCGCTGGTGAATGAAATTGTCGATGAACACCAGGGCCACGCGTATGTGGGCATTCACGGCGCCAAACCGCTCTACACTCAACTCTGCGCGAACGGTTACGATGACCTGGCTGTTACCACCATGAAACAAAAGACCTGGCCGAGCTACGCCTACACCCTGGCGAACGGCTTTACCACCTGGCCGGAACAGATGGACGAAATTCAACCCGGCGAACGATTGAAAGACCGATCCTTGAATCACCCGATGCAGAGTGGTTTCGCCGCGTGGTTTCATGAAAGCGTGGGCGGAATCCAACCTGCCAGCCCCGGGTTCAAACACATCGCACTGGATCCGCACGGCTACGGCCAGCTCGCGTGGGCAAAGGCGGAACATGATTCTCCTTACGGCCCAATCCAGAGTGATTGGCGTGTTGATTCCGGAAAGTTCATCTGGCAGATCGCGATTCCCGTCAACACGACCGCGACCGTCTGTGTGCCGGTGAAAGACGGAGGCTTGGTGACCGAAGGCGGCAAGCCGGTTGCAGGACGGCCGGGAGTGAAGTTCCTGCGCTTCGAAAACGGACGCGCGGTTTTTGAAATCGGATCCGGTGACTACGAATTCCGCAGTGTGCTTCCGGCGGCAGCACTCCTGACTCAATCTCAATCTCAATCGCCCTAGCAAATTCACGCCGTAGCGCAGCTTTCCAACCTGCTGTTTCTCCGACTTCCAAGTCGGCTGCGCGAGATTCTTGTGTATGCAGGAATATGATCAACCCGCACCGGTTTTGAAATGGAGCGGGCGCCGCACGGGAGAGAAAGGCATCAAGAGCGGTGGTTGAACAACCGCCGTTCCCTCAGCGCTCAATGGTGTTGCTGAACACCAGGTCCGGCCCCGGTCGCAGTAATAATCTGGAATCGCGGATCGCTCGTGGGGGAACGGATGGCTGATTTTTCGCCTAGAATTTCGCGGCGCAGATCCGTGTAAGGACGAGCGCGGACCTCTTTCGCCGGATCGTAGTCGGGATTCACAGATGGCGTGTATTTCACCGCGACGTTCGCATCGAGCCAACGATTGAAATCCTTGAACATCGCCCTGGCCTTGCTCGGCATCTCGCCGGCGAGATTGTGTTCCTCGCGCCAGTCGGTTTTCAGATTGTAAAGATTCAGCCGGCCGCTCCAGTCGAAGATCAGTTTGTAATCGCCCTCGCGAATGGCCGAGTGCGGCGTCAGCGGCTGCCCGTCTTCCGGATCGATGACGGCAACATTAAATGGATAATGCCAGTAGAACGTGTCGCGTTGGTAACCGTGCTGGCGGTTCGTTGGATCGGTCAACAATGACTTGATACTGCGACCGTCGATGCGCTGGTAATGCGGTTTGGGATCCATGCCCGACAGATCCAAGAGTGTGGGAAAGATATCTTCGTAACTGACCGCAATATCGCTCCATTGTTGGGTCGGGACACGACCTGGCCAATGGAACATGAGCGGCACGCGAATGCCGCCCTCGAACAGCATCGCCTTGCCGCCGGCCAAAGGCGCATTGCAAGTAGCCGCTGGGGTTGTGTAAGTCACGCCGCCGTTGTCGCTCATGAAAACGACCAGCGTGTTTGAGGCGAGACCGGTTTGCTCCAGCGTTTTCAGCAGACGTCCCACCGATTCGTCGAGGCTCTTCAGCATTGCGGCATAAACCGCGTTGGACTGGCCGTTCCATCCGAGCGTGGACTTGTTTTGGAAATGGGCGATGTCCGCCGGCTTGGCTTGAAATGGCGCATGTACCGCAAACTCGCAGAAATAAAGGAAGAATGGTTTGCCTTTCGCGGTGGCCTGCCGCTGTAGGAAATTCACAGCCGTATCGGTGAGGGCGTCGGTGAGGTATTCCTGACTGGTGGCCGGATCGGTTTTGCCGCGATGCAGTTCCGCCTGATCCATTTTGAGGAATACTTTGTGCCGATCATCCCAGAGTTTGCGCCAGTTGCAATAGGGCGAGCCGCCGTCATCGAAATAGGCGAGTTCCTCGAAGCCCTGATTGTGCGGTTGCCAACCTTGCGCGCCGTGACTGCCCAGATGCCACTTGCCGA
>JBQCEJ010000579.1:0-3235 GCA_051960355.1 Verrucomicrobiota bacterium
GGGCAAATACTCGGCCGCGCGTCGCAACATTCGCTCCAACAACTCGTGATCGACTGAGGAATCTTCCGCATCGTATTGTCGCGAGGAGCCGATCAGCATCTGGCCGGTCTTACGCGGTTGGATGTTGAATGCGACCGAATCCTTGCCGATGGAATGCGCGCTTTTGAGATAGCCGAGTTCCACGATTTGGTGGTTCACGTAATGAGGATATCGGTCGGTAATCAGGAGGTGCCCCTTGCGTTTGCGAACCGGCAAACCAGGCGTCAATTGCGGCGACCACGGGCCGGTGGCATTGACGGAGCGATCCGCCAACAGGCGTGTCCCGTCGTTCAGCCGAACCCCGCCTTCTGGTAGCAATTCCTGCACAGCCACGCCGGTGCGAATCTCCGCGCCCAGTTGCTCTGCTTCTTCCAGAAGAAAACGTGCGGCGCACGGCGGGTAAAGAACGCCATCATCGACCACTCGCAAACCACCAGCCATGCCGGACCTTAAATTGGGTTCCGCTTTTTGCACTTGCTCGGCGCCCAGCACCTCAACGCGAACGCCGCGATCGGTGTAAAATTTCTGCTTGCGATGAACCTCCGCCATTTCCTCCGCATCGGCCGCGAGCCAAAGTGTGCCGCAGGGATCGTATTCCACGTCGCTCGGCAGTTTGGGGACGAGTTGATGCCAGAGGTTGCGCGAGTAGGCGGTGAGTGCAAATTGAGCCTCGGAATCATCCATGACCACCACGTGGCCCATGCCGGCAGCGGTGGTGCCGCCGCCAATCGTGCCGCGGTCCAGCACCAAAACTTTCAAACCTCCCCGCGCGCATTCCCTGGCGCATGCCGCGCCCACGATTCCGGCTCCAATAATGATGACGTCAAAATTCTGGCTCACAGCATGAGTTCTCGCAGTGATTCAAGCTCGCCTGATCAGCATGGCGGAATCGTCCAAACGCGTCTTGGTTCAAAATGACACCCGTCCAGCAAAATGAGTCCTATCCAAGCGCCCCTGCTTGGTTCTACGCTTTGTCCTGCGTGCTGCAACGCACGATTTAAATCGAATCAAACGCATGAGTTCAACCATTGCCCCGATCTTGGTCGCTGGAAGCTGGGAAACAAGCCCGAACACGGACGCCTTTCAACCCGACAATCCTACTCTTGGCGCGCCGTTGCCCAAGCGTTACCCGGTGAGTTCGCGCGCGGATGTCCTGAAACTGTTGCAGGCTGGCAGTGAAGCTGCCGATGCGTTACGCACCGCCAGTGGTGCCTCGGTGGCCGCCTTTCTGGAAGCGTTCGCCGCCGGTGTCGAACGGCATGCGGATGAACTCGTCGAAATCGCCCACGGGGAAACCGGCTTGCCCAAGGAACCACGACTCAAGGACGTCGAGCTGCCGCGGACCACCGATCAGCTGCGTCAAGCTGCGCGTGCGGCTCGTGACGGATCCTGGCGGCAGCCGATCCGCGATGAAGCGCGAAAAATCTACGCACACCATGCGCCGCTGGGCGGACCCGTCGTGGTAATGGGCCCGAACAATTTTCCGTTTGCGTTCAACTCGGTCGCCGGTGGCGATTTTGCCGCCGCGATCGCGGCGCACAACCCCGTGATTGCCAAGGCCAACACCAGTCATCCGGGCACCACGCAACGCTTGGCGGAAATTGCGTTTGAGGGCGTCCGTGCAAGCGGGCTGCATCCCGCCACGGTGCAATTGCTGTATCGAGTGGCGTCGGACGTCGGCTGTGAACTGGTTTCGCATCCGCTGGTGGGCGCGACCGGATTCACTGGCAGCAAGCACGCGGGCTTAAAGTTGAAAGCGGCGGCAGATCAGGCTGGCAAGCCAATCTATCTGGAGATGTCCAGCGTGAATCCGGTTGTTGTGATGGAAGGCGCCTTGCAGGAACGCGGCGCGGACATTGCCGGGGAATTTTTGGCCTCCTGCACTTTGGGCGCGGGTCAGTTCTGCACCAGCCCGGGATTTGTGATCGTGCCCGATTCGGCTGCGGGTCGGAATTTCGTCGAGGCTGCCCAAGCCAAGTTCACGGCTGGATCGCCCGGCGTGCTGCTCGGGCGGGGCGGGCGCGAGAGTCTTGTTGAGGCAGTGACGGTTTTGCAGAAGAACGGAGCGAAGCTGTTGGCCGGCGGTGAACCGATGCCCGGACCAGCTTATCGCTTCTCCAATACGTTGCTTCAAGTCAGTGCCGAACGATTTCTCCAGTCGCCCAAGGAACTGCAGACCGAGGCGTTCGGCCCGGTGGCTTTATTGGTAATGAGCCGGAATGCTGCTGAAACAGCGGCGGTCTTGAAGTGCTTGGAAGGCAATCTGACGGGCACCATCTATTCCGACACGACTGGCAAAGACGATGCGGAGTACGGCGTAATCGAACCGCTCTTGCGACAGCGCGTCGGTCGGCTCATCAATGACCGCATGCCCACGGGCGTGGCCGTCAGCCCGGCGATGACTCATGGCGGCCCTTTCCCGGCGACCGGTCATCCTGGGTTTACTGCGGTTGGCCTGCCTGCGAGCATTCGTCGTTTCACTGCTTTGCACAGTTACGACAATGTGCGTCCGGGCCGATTGCCCGCGGGCTTCGTTGGTTGAACTTGGGCTAGTGCGGCATCAAGCGTTTGATCCGCTTCGCGAAAACGATCAACAGGATTCCAGCAATCACCGGAAGGATGGTGATTTTCAAATACAACATCGGCCAGGCGCTGGTGTGATCGGCGTTGAATTCGCCCGCCAGCAGCCCGGCGATCAGATTGCCAAGGGACGTTGCCAGAAACCAGGTTCCCATCAGTTGTCCCACCAATCGGCGCGGCGCGAGTTTGGTGACCGAACTCAATCCAACCGGGCTCAGGCAGAGTTCTCCGAACGTGTGAAGCAGGTAAGTGGTGATGAGCCACAGCGGCAGAACTTTGTGGCCGGTGGCGACAATCCTGGCAGCGCCCGCGATGACCACAAATCCGCCCGCCAGCAGGAGCAGGCCAAATGCGAATTTCACCGGGATGCTGGGATCCAGGCCGCGCCGCGCCAGCTTCACCCAAAGCCAGGCAAACACCGGCGCGAACAGGATGATGAAGATTGGGCCCAGCGCCTGAAACCAGGTGGCGGGCACCTCGAAGTTGAACCAGCCGAGTTGTCGATCGGTGAATCGCTCCGCGAACAGGTTGAACGAGGATCCGGCTTGTTCAAAGCCGGCCCAGAACAACGCGGAGGCAAAGAATAAAACGAGAATCATGCCCACGCGTTGTTTCT
>JBQCEJ010000580.1:0-3396 GCA_051960355.1 Verrucomicrobiota bacterium
GCAGCCGAATGCATCCTGGTTGCTGGCTGATTTCCAAGCGCCTGCGAGCGGTCTTGCACGTTTTCGCGCCCGGCTGATTTTGAAATCGATGTATGCATTCTTCCGCGTCGTAACCCGTTTGCCCGCGAATCGTCTCACGCCGCCTGAGGAGTTTCTTCGCAGCCACGGTTTTAAACTCCTTGAACATCGCGAAAGCGACTGGGGATTGCTCCGGAGCGATCTTTGGAAACGGTAAGCCCAGAAAAGGCGATCATCGTTGCGGGCTGAAAACAGCGGCAACTCGAAATCTCAAGCGGCGTTCGTGCGGCAGGTCAATCGATACTTGCCAGACAACGCCGGAACCAAAGTGGTCATCGATTTGGTTTTGACGGGCGCTCGTGATTTCAGCAGCGATTCCAGTCGCGCGGTGACGGTGCGCAACGTTTCGTCTGTGGGCGCATTTGGCTCCGGAATGAAACGCAGAACAAAGTGGCCATCGTCTGATTCGCGCAGTTCGTAATGCGCGATGCCGTGCACTTCTGAAAAACACTGGTCCACCTGCCACGTAGTTACCCGCGAACCATCGCTGGCCGTCAGTGCGTCCCGGGCACGGCCGTGGACGGTGAACGTCGTTCCGTACGGCTGGATGTGTTTTGCCGCAAGGTCGCCAATGCGATAGCGCAACAGCGGCATATAATCGTTGCTCAAGGTTGTCACCGCGAGATCGCCAATGCCGTGAGCGTCCGCATCGATGATTTCCAGAAACGCGGTATCGTAGCTTGGCTTGAGTTCGCCGCGCTCATTTTCCATCAGCAGATGGCCGGTTTCAGTTGAGCCGTAGAGGTTGAAAACTGGGACGCCGAAGACACGTGCGAGAATTCTTCGATGCACGACGCTGACAAATTCGTAGCTGCACAGGATGAATTTCAGTGATGGGAATCGAATCCCATTGCGCTCGCAATAGAGCGCGAACGCCGCGCCATGCACCGGGTCCACATCGAGGAACTGCGGTTGCCACTCTGAAATTTCCCCAGCCATCCGCGCCAACTCGGCTTCGCTCAAGAGAAATGGAATCCGCGCCAGATTTACGAACAACGCCTGACCGACGACGCGTTGTTCACGCGACATCCAGACCGTGGGACACGTCAGGCCGTTGCACGCTGGCGACGTGATTGTGGCTCGGCGTGCATTTGGAAATTCATCCAGAACTTTGGCGACAAAGCGGTTCAGCCGAAGCGCGCGTTGTTCCTGCGCATCCCACCAACCGCGTGGAAAAATCACCGGCAGGCGCTCCTCCGAGGTTCCGGAAGTGTATTCGCGTTCGATGAGGTTTTGTTCCAGCAGCGATTCCAATGTTATGGGATGGATGAGGAAATTGTGCGGAAAGTTCGCTCGCATGGCGCGCTTGGCCAGAAACGGGAGCCGATGAAAATCCTTCAACTGCAACCGCTCGGAGGTTGGCTCGGTGACAGTTTCGCGATAGAGCGGAATCTGCCGCAAGCGCGGCAGGAGTTCGGTCAGTTGACCGAGTTGACTCGTTTCACGGATCAATTCGGGAGTAGCAAGCACCGGCAAATATACTCGAGATCAAGAAAATGCAAGGGCAGGGCGAAACGCTCTTTTCACCTCAGCCTTGAACGGCGAAAACCTACTCCACCGTGACGGTCGCGTCGGCAACCAACACCTTGTATTTGTAGCCGGCGCCAAAGTCCTGATTGATGGCAACCTTGCCTTCGATGAGCACGGTGTCGCCGGTTTTGGCTTTGCCCAACGTGGTGACGAGCAGATCGTTGCTGCCGGGTTTGCCGGTGCCATCCTGGATGTGCAGCCAGTTCTTACCCATGATGTCGGCATTGTATTTAACCACTTTGCCGCGGATTTTGACGGACTTGCCCGAGAGCTTTGCGCTGGCGGCGTAAACTTCCGCAACGGTTTTTCCGCCGGGCGCGGGTTTCAGGCCGGTGAAGTCTGGCTTGGAAGGTGATGCCAGGCCAGCGGTCGGCGGATGGTTGGCCGGCAATTCCGCGCCCGCGTTCCCACCAATCGCTGGATGACCTTCGGGCAGTTTTGCGGCACCGGTGTTCTTGCCATTTACGGTCATGTTGCCGGTGAAATAGATGACTGGGAAATCGCGGTTCAGCGACTTGCTGTGGAAATCGTTCATCGGCATCGAATCGGGCACGGATACGACGTCGTTGGTTTTGATTTCGAATTGAGTTGTGGCCGCCCAGATTTTATTCGTGCCAGTGTCCACGAGCACGTAGGTGTAACCGGCGGCATCCATGGTCTCAACCACCTTGCCGGAAAAACCGCCCGCGCCGGCTGTTGTTTGGGAAATCGCCAGAACCGTGACGAACAGAAGCGGGGTAATCAATGAAGTAAGGTGTTTCATAAAAGCCCGATCACTCTAGGATTTGGACCGCCTGCGGCCAATCTCAATCTTTCAAGCCTCGAACTAATGAACAGAATGAGCTTGGCGCTTTTGGAAAAGCCATTCGCCTCGCACTGGGATCGCGACAGTCTTTTACCAAGGGCGCGCCGGATTGTGGCGGCGCTTGGATTGGGAAGTGGCTCGAATCGTCCAGCGCGTCGGAGTGGGTTCTTCCTCAAGAATCGCCGCTTCGGGTTGCGGTGGTTCTGGCTCCGCCTGCTGTTCGGCTTTCGCAGCGGCAATGGCGTTTGCGATCAGCTTGAGCAATTCGGTCCGGCCTTGCTCGGTCGTGGACGAACAGGTGAAAATTTCCGGCAACATCTCGAACCAGGCGGAAATGCGCTCGCGGAATGCGGTGATGTTCGCCTCGACGACCGCCGGCGTTGCCCGATCGGTTTTCGTAAAGACAAGTGCGAAAGGGATGGAGTGCGCAGCGAGCCACTTCACAAATTCCAAATCAATCGCTTGCGGCGGAAGCCCTGAGTCGATGAGCGCGAACACACAAAAAAGATTGCCGCGATGCTGGAGGTAGTTGGCGACGGCGCGGTTGAACTGCGATCGGGTTTTCTGAGCCGCGTGAGCGTAGCCGTAGCCCGGCAAATCGACCAAGCGCCAGGTTTTGTTCATGGTGAAGATGTTGATCAGCTTCGTGTGACCCGGCGTGGCCGAAACGCGGGCGAGAACGCCTTTGCCTGTGAGCATGTTCAGCAGGGAAGACTTGCCGACGTTGGAACGGCCGATGAAAGCAAACTCCGGCAACGACTCGTCGGGACAGGATTCCAGATCCGGAGCGCTGCAATTAAAAATGGCGGATGAAATATTCACAATGGGAAATAGAGCGGCAACTATCGCAGCAAAACGAGAGCACCGAAACCACTAATTTTTTGGAACCGGAATCGCGTTCGTCCGAGGGTTCGCTGTTTCAGATGCGCTTCCTTGAAGAAAGGCGTCGAGCACTTCCAAATACATGTCGAGGGCGTCATCGG
>JBQCEJ010000581.1:0-3541 GCA_051960355.1 Verrucomicrobiota bacterium
ACAAACTTGCCGCCTGCCTTCACGATTTTGACATTGTGAACCCGCGAGTTGTCCCAATGGTTGGGGCGCTTTTGCAGGACCACTTCCTGGAACTCATAGGGGCCAAAAAGGTTGGTGGAGGTGGCGCGCACGCATTCGGACTGGCTGGTCCAGCCGGCCATGCCGGACTTGGCCGGCCATCGGGCGGCAAACATGTGATAAACGTTATCGACCTTGATCACGGACGAACACCAGATCATCCAATCATCCATGCCGAATCCGCCGTGGCGCGGTGCGGGAAGAACACAGTCTTTGAAAGAGCGTTTTTCCAGCGGGGCGCTGTTCGTTGGCGCTTCGGCGGCAGTTCCGCGAACAACTGAGAGCGAAGTAACGGCCATCAAGGCGAGGAGTTGGATTGTTAAGAGGGGACGTTGCATCATACTGGTTTAGGCTGTCTATTGTTGGAGCTAAAGTCTTTCTTCCCGTCCATTTGCCAGCGCCTTCCGTCGCTGGGTCTTGCATTGATGCGCTAGCACTAATGGGTGACGTTGCATCTTAGAAGTCCAGGATGAGCCGGTAAAACTGCTGTGGCTGGGCCGGGCTGAGAGTGTTCGTATAGACAAAGTTGCCCTGGGAATCAAACTGGTTCGTGGCCAGCGGCGTCCAATCGCTTAGCGGCAGGGTCAGATTGGTGCTCGAAAGGAGCCGAAAGGTGGCGCCGGGCTGACCGTTGGCCCCGCTGAAAACCAATTGGCCCCCGGCTTCGGCCGCCGCAGCCAGGGATGGCAATGGCAGGACCTGGATGAGCCCGGAATCGGTACGAACCGTGTCCCCGGGCCGATAGATGGCCGGCGGGCTGGTGCGCACGTCCGTCACGGTATAGGTCAGCGTATCAGGAAGATGGGCGGCATTCGTGTAATAGATGTAAAGGCTGTCAGCTGCGACGTTGTCGGAGGCTTGGGCGCTGTTGCGACTCACGCTCAGGAGCTGCACCGGGTCCCCATCTGGATCGCTCCAGTGTGCGGCTAAAGCGGCCACCGGAATCGTGAGCCCCCCTCCCGGCGAACAATAATAGCTCACATCGGCCGCTACGGGCGGATGGTTCGGATCGAAGGCGAGGGCGAGCGCATTGGCATTGGTGATCACAGAGAAATAGCCGCCCGCCAAATCGTCCTCGAAGGCGTTATCGTCCACCGCAAAGCTGGAGGCGGCAAAGTTAGCCACCCCGCTGCCGGACGCCATCGGCCAGACGTAGGCGATGTTGTCGTTGAAATGCGGCAGGCCCTGGAGCGGATCTCCGAGCGAGCGGACCTGGAGTACAAACCGGTTTGCGCTCGTGGCTTGAACATCCAGAACGCCACCGTTCTGCAGGAAGTCCCAAGCCACCCCCGGGCTGCCGGTGGCGTCCTGGATATGCCACGCATAACGCCCCCCTCCACCCAAAGTGAGCGTACCGCTATTGGTCAGCGCGCCGATGCCCTCGCTGCCCGGAGAAAGAGTGCCCTGTATCGCCAACTGCGGAGCGGTAATGCTCGCATTGCCAGCTACCACGCCATTGGAGGCAATGGCGATCGGGTTGGCCGAACTGATGGCGGTGGCATTGAGCAGCTGTGCCGGTTCCGACTCGCCCGCAGCCCCGACGGTTAAAGTGCTGGCATTGGCAATGCGGCCGCCCTGCAGGTCGAGCAAACCGCTGTTGAGGGCAATGATTGCCGTTCCGCCCCCGTTGGTAATGCCGGCGGCTTGGACGGTCCCGCCATTCAGGTTCAACACAGCCTGGAGCGCCATGCCGGCAGCGACGGCCTGGCTGGTCATGACCAGTGTGCTGTTGACCACGAGCGTGGCATTCCCGTTTACGTCCATTTGGCCAACGTAAACGGCATTAGTGCCGGCGCTGCTGCCCGGATACTGGACACCCATCTGAAGCGTATTCACGTCGATGGTCCCCTGAGCAAAGGCAACCACGCCAGTGGAGCAGCCCGTGCCTGCCTTGCCGTTTTCGCCCCGGCCCAGGATGAGCGTGTCGACCAGGGCATCCACAGTGCCGCCGGTAAAGTCGTTGCTCCCGCGGCTGTTTGAACCGGTGCCGCTGGCCCCCGCATTGTCACCCACCAGCCAGCGCGAAACGCGACTGGCGTCGCCGTTGGTGCCGCGAAGGAGGAGAAAGGAATTGGTGAAGTTCGGATTGAAGCCCATCCAGCCAATGTTACGGCCACCGCCCACCGTCAGGCCGTCGGCGTAGATCGTGTTGGCTTGCCCCAAGAAGAGGAAGCTGAACTGGGAACTGTTGGACTGCGGATTGTCGGCGAGATCGATGCCCGCGTTGGTAGAGACATTCCTCCCGGGAGCGGTCAGGTTGAGCCAGTTGGTCCGAGCCAACCAGAGCGTGCCGGCGGACCGGGCGGTGCCGTTGCCGGCGTAATTGCCGACCGCAATGCCGTTGCCGGTTGCGTTGAAGGTATCCAGGCCGGAGAGGTCGAGAGTGGCCCGCTGGATGCCGCCGGAAGTGCCGGCGGTGTATTGGCGGACGAGCAGATTGGCGTCAGCATTACTCAAGACCAAGGCTCCTCCCTGCCCCGTAATCGAAGCATAGACCGCCACATTGGTTCCCAAGTCGGTCTCAGTGCCCACAAGGATGCCTTTGGCGCCGCTAACCGTCAGCGTCTTGCCGGGAGCGATGAGGGTGGTGTGATAGCCGTTGGTATTCGCAAAGGTCAGCGAGTTGATGCTGGTGTTCACATCCACGACGTTGTCGACCTGATTGCTCCCGGCGGTAGCGCCGGCACTGGCAAAAAGGACGTCATTGGAAACTCCGGGGACGCCGTTGCCACCGGCAGTCGAATTGGTCCAATTGAGCGGGGCCGACCAGTTCGTAGTGGCAGAAGAACTGCCCGTGTTCCAGACCAGAGAGCCCGGGGAGGCGGCGATGGTTTGGACCACCAGCATGGCACTGGTCGAGTTCGAAAGATTGCCGCTCACGGCGGTCAATGTCAGCGGATAGCTTCCCGGGGCCACCGAGTCGCTAGTGGTGATGTTAAGGGTGGAATCACCTGGGCCAGTCAGGCTTTGGGGCATGAATGCTGCGGTTGCTCCGGGCGGCAAACCGCTTAGGCCCAGAGTCAATTCACCCGCGAAACCGCTGGCCGCGCTGACCGTCACCGTGTAACTAGTCCCCTGCCCGGCGAAGATGGATTGAGCGGGCGGAGCTGCTGCCAGTGCAAAGGTGCTCACGCTCGCGGTAAACGAGCGACTATTGGTCCACACTCCGTCGGTAACCGAAACCGTAATTAGCGCAGAACCCATCTGGCCGGCCACCGGAGTCACGGTCAGGGTTCGACTGGTGCCGCTGCCGCCTAGCACGAGATTGCTGTTGGGAATGAGGGCCGGGTTGGAGGAGGAAGCCTGCACCTGCAGGGCCGCACCGGCTGTGTTGCCAAGATTGCCGAAGGTAAAACCGATGGGGCCGCTGGAGCCATTGGGGGCGATCGCGATGTTGGTGAGCGTGGAAATCTGGCCGGCAAAGGCGCTCAAGGCGATTTCGAACGTATTGCTGGTGGTGAAC
>JBQCEJ010000582.1:0-2297 GCA_051960355.1 Verrucomicrobiota bacterium
CCGGTCAGCGCGCCGATGGTAAAGCCGGTGATGCCATTGCCGAAGAGCACCGCACCATTGATGTAATTGAGCGTGCTGTTTTGGAGTGCCAGCGTGTTACTCACCACCAGCGCACAAACATCTTGAACCGTCGTCTGACCACTGAAGGTGTTGGCACCTTTCAAGGTCAGGGTTGAACTGGGCGCGAGCGTATCCCAGACCAGATTGCCCGTGCCGCTCACGACACCGCCGATTCCCCACTTCACAACCTTGCTGGAATCGACAACGCCCGGCAACAGCGAGAGAGTGCGGCTACCCAAGTTGACCGGGCCGTTGAGATTGAGGTCGAGCCCGGCGGTATTCGCACAAGCGATCGTGGCATTGGCGCTCAAGCTAACAGAGCCGGAAAATGTCCCATCCGCACCGCTGAGAAAGATCGATCCCGAATAGCCCAGCAGGCCAGTGCCAGCGATTGAGAGGCTGTTGGTGAACTGAGTCGCTCCGGGCCGGATCACGAGCGATCCACCGTCGCTCACAGTGACACCGCCCGTTCCGAGAGCGCCCGGGACGGTTACCCAGATCAGGCCATCACTGATCGTTGTGCCGCCGCTGTAGATGTTGGCGCCGCTGATCGTCAACTGGCCGCCGCTCACCAGGCTGAAACCGCCCGGCCCGGAAATCAGCGTCGGAATGCTGGAGCCGAAATTGAAAACACCGCCGCCAGCCTGCAAGACAATGGGCCGTGTGAACGTTCCCGGTGTGCCGCCCAGCGTGCCGCCATTGGTGAAGGTCAATGTTCCCGTGGAACTGCCGAGCGAAGACTGTTTGGTGACATTCAGCGTGCCGCCGCTGATGATGGTTCCGCCCGTGAAACTGTTGCTGCCGCTGATGTTCATCGTGCCGGAACCGGATTTCCGGAGGGTGCCGTCGCCGACGAGCGATCCGTAAAGCGACAGATCCGTGCTGCCATTCGCAACTTCCACCGTGCAAACACCGTTGCTGAATGTGACGCCGCGATCCGTGTAAACAGTCGAGAGCCCCGTCAGACGCAGAGTGCTGTTGCCGTAAAGAACCAGATTGGTCGGATTCGCGCTGCTCATTCCCAGCGGGTTCGGCTTGCCGGTTTCCGCCAACCGATCCACTTCCAAGACGCCGCCGTTCAGGATAGTTTTTCCCGTGTAGGTGTTGTCCGTCAGCAGGCTGAGCTTGCCCGTGTTCGATTTTACAATGCCGCCGCCGCCGCCAATGCCGCCCGAACCGGTGACGGTATAATCGCTCGTGGCGTCCACCACCATGCCGCCAATCAGCATCGTTTCGTTCAAAGACACCGAAGGATTGCCCGCACCGACCGAGTCAAACCGAACGCTGTCACCAGTGACAAACGAGTCGGGTGTGGCGCCGTTCAGCCAGTTTGTCGTGGTGGCCAAATCCCACTGATTCCCCTGCCCGCCCAGCCAGGTCAGTCCAATTGTCGCCGCGCGTGTGCTGCGAACCAGCAGTGCGATTTGCCCGGGCGAATTGGTCAGAACGAAGGGAACGCCCACCGCTCCGGTCACCACGAGATTCGACACGCCACCATTCAAAGTGCCGGAATAGGTGACCAGCGGATAAGCGCCCGGCGACAGCGTGCCACTGATCGGATTCACCGCGATCGTGTTGGTGCCGAGCAACGTCAGATCGCCCGCGACCTCAACCAAATCGTTGGTTTTGCTGGTGCCGGTGGGATCATCAGACAGGTCGAGCAAATTGATGGTTCCGCCCGCGAGCACCATGCCATTGGCAACGTGCAGAGTGTCAGCCGAGCCGATGCCCTGGCCTGGTGAGACACCGCCGCCAGCTTCCGCCGTGAGGCCGTTGCCCAAGGTGCCGAGTCCACCCACTTCCGTTGGCCCCCAAGGACTGCCACCGCGCACGGTGACGGGGCTTTGATTGAGTTCGCCGTTTACGAGCAGACTGCCTGCCGTGACGAGCGTCCCGCCGCTGTAGCTGTTCGTGGTGCAGATCGTCAGCGTGCCGCGTCCGGCTTTCGTCAGCGCCATGGCACCCGTCAACGAACCGGTTCCGTTGAACACATAGTCATTGCCGGCGTTCACGAGAACAGAAGCCGGCGCGAGTGCACCTGACAAAACGACAGGATTGGTGCTCGCTCCTGCCAGGTCAAACAATACGGTTTGGCCCGACGCAAACGTGGTCGCCGCCCGATTGGTGGACCAATACCAGTTCACATGCCAGTTGGTTGTGGTGCCGGCGTCCCACACATTTGAACCGCCACCCGTCCAGACAATGTCAGCATCGGAAACCGGCGCGATCGGCTGGTT
>JBQCEJ010000583.1:0-2739 GCA_051960355.1 Verrucomicrobiota bacterium
CATTGGATTCAACTGGCGCGTGCCCGTGCCGATGATGGTTTCCTCGCCTTGAATCTTTGTGGCTTCATCCGCAATCACGACCGCAAAACAATCCTGACAGAGATCAACCAGCGCCGGGGAGTAAACGCACTTTACGGAAAATGGAGGATGGAGGGTGGAAGATGGAAAACGGCGAGCTTCGCCAATCCCTTGCGAATATTCGCGATGCTTCATCCGGGCGGCCTGCAGCGCGATGAAACGCACCTGATCGGCTGCCAGTTGATGAAACTGCGGATTGCGGGTTGCGGTGTGGAAATGCCGCAGCGTTTGGTAAACCTCGTCGAGCTGCTTGAGAAAGGCTTCGTTGTCGCTGTTCGCGCGCTGGCAGAGCAGATAGCGCGCTTCGATCGTGGCCAGCGGATCGTTGGCCGTCACGTTCAGGACTTCGTATTCATCCCGGTAAAGAACGGCGCGCCGGTTGAAATGGTCCTCCACTTCCGCCAAATCGTGCCCCAGCTCCCTCAAAGTCGCCAGCGGATCGATGCAGTTCAGCTTCGGAAATTCCGCCACGCCATTGCCGGTCAACTGCGTGTAGCTCGTGAGATAATAGCCGGGGGGCAACTGACGCGCACCGCATTTGGGATGCACTGTCGAAAGCCGGTGGAATATGGCCTGGCTGTCGAGTGAGGTCGGCACCGTCTGAAACAACTCGCGGCCGTCGCTGGCAATCTGTTCATGGAGATCGCCGGGAGCCACCATCAGGATGGCGCCATTCGGTTGTAGCCGCGAGCCTTTAGGTCGCGCCCCCGAAACCCCGGAGGGAACGCAGCCTGAAGGCGGGCGGCTACGATCTTGCAAGCCGGTCTTGAGCAGGCCCCAGACATACATGGCGATGGTTTTGCCGAGACCGGGATCCCAGCCGAGCACACCGCCGGGATGCAGGGCGAGGCGGGCGAGATCTTCTTGTTGGAAACGTTTGAATGTGAATGGAGTCATAGATTTTTAAGGATGGGTTAACCACGGATGGACACGGATGGACACGGATGGACACAGATGAAGAAAAACCCGCCGGGGTTGCCGTATTCATAGCCAGAAAACGGAACCGCGCGCACCATGTGTTGTGAGTGTATGGCGAAGCCGAGGGTCCGGGCGCAGGAACGGCTCAACCGCTTGGTCGATGTCAATGGCAGTCAAACCCGAACCTTAAGACGCTTGGTCCTGTATTCCGCGCTTAAATTCAATTGCCAGAAGATTTTCTCCCGTTTCGCTTGAATTGGAATGTCCCTGCTGTTTCTCTCTGGGGCATGAAGGTTTTTATCAGTTGGTCAGGAGACTTGAGTAAGGCAGTTGGTGAACTGTTAAACCGCTGGATACCATCTGTGCTTCAAAAAGCAGAAACTTGGTTTTCCCCGGATGGTATCACGAAAGGGGAAACTTGGTTTACAACGATCTCTGGACAACTAGCAGATATCAATTTTGGCATTATCTGCTTAACACGCGATAATCTTAAAGCTCCGTGGATTCTTTTCGAAGCTGGCGCGATTTCAAAGGGGCTGGCAAAAAACCACGTATGCACCTTGTTGATCGACTTGGCTCATCAAGATGTAACACCGCCGCTGTCCCAATTCAACCACACCACGCCGATTCGGGATGAAATGTTGAAACTATTAAGAACCATCAACGAAAATATGTGCGAGCACAAACTCCCTGATGCTCGATTTGAAGCATCGTTTCTTCGATGTTGGCCCGAGTTCGAGACCGATTTTGCCGCAATTCTCGAAAACGGGACCAAACGCGAACCGCGCCCAAAGCGAACCACGGAAGATATGGTTTCAGAAATCCTTACCACTTCCCGTTCGATCCAAAGCTTTTTAGAGCGAGAACGCGTGGAACGAATAGAACGTCAGATGCTTTCGTTGCTGAGCGGATTGCCACCGACGCAACATCCGGCAAGACCCCTTGATTACCTTTCTGGTACGGGAGGATACCTCAGTATGCCGGTGTCGGGCGGGCTGGATCTACAGACGATGCCGAAACCGGCAAGTCCCGAATCTTGAACAATTCTCCGGGCAGACCAACAAATCCACTGACCTGTTTAGGACCTATCTCTTCGCTGGCCAGTAAACACTGCGTCGAGTAATTCCAATGCGTGAAACGCCTGGGCGAGCGTACAGGCTGGCGGCGAATGAATCTCGAAAGTTCTTAATGACGTTTTTTGACATAGAGGGTTTAAAAGGGCTGGTTTATTCAGGAAGTCGTGAACCCGTCTCATCACATTTCCGGAGAAGCTCGTGTAATCGTGAAATCTCATCTACAAGCGGTTGCAACTCGAAGCGGACTCCGAGAATGGCAACTCGACCTGTGTCAATGAAGTAGGCGCGGAACAAATGGTAAGGAACCTCCTCAACACTGGGTTCCGGGCCAACGTAATCAGGGAGAATGTGTCCAACGATATGCCGAGCGGAAAAATAGTCATCAAGATACTCATCATAATGCTCCATATGATTCCGCAGTTCTCGCGATTTGAGTGGGTTATTGTCATCGAGCTTGAAACGTCCTCTGAGAAACGCACCACGCTTTTGGTATTTTTTCCCGGTCGGCCAAAAGAAACGTGAGATTGCCGCTCCCTGGAGTGCAATGTTTTGAAGCTGATTGAGAAACGGCTGGGGTGGCAACTTGTTCGGGTTGTTGGCGTATTGTTTCAAGTGGTTGGACACCCACTCGGCAGAAATCAATGCCGACTCCGCGCAAGATAAGAGG
>JBQCEJ010000584.1:0-2006 GCA_051960355.1 Verrucomicrobiota bacterium
CCCTGCTCGGATTGCGGACCGGCGCCGCTCCAATTCCTTCGCCGGAGAAACTTCTACCGGACGACACGCTGATCATGGTGACCGTTCCGGATTTCGCCAAAGCCCGCGAACTTTACAAGACCGCGCCGCAAACCCGCTTGTGGAGCGATCCGGCCATGAAACCCTTCAAGGACCATTTCATGGCGAAGCTGAACGAGGAATTGGTTCAGCCGCTGGAACGCGAATTGGGAATCAAGATGGAGAACTACACGAGCCTGCCGCAGGGCCAGCTGACGTTTGCCATCACCCAGAACGGCTGGAAGAACACTGAGTCCGACAGCCCGGCGTTTCTGCTGCTGCTCGACACCAAAGATAAGAGCAGCCAGCTCAAGACCAACCTGGCCGACATCAAACGCAAATGGCTCGATTCCGGCAAATCGATCAAGACGGAGAAAATTCGCGACGTGGAATTTTCAATTTTGCCGCTGTCCGACGAGGACGTTCCGCAATCCTTGAAAAAACTCTTCTCAGCCAAAGACGAGGGCGACAGCGCCGAAGGAACGAACACCGCGTCGGGCAGCGAACTGATCTTTGGCCAATACGAATCACTCCTGATTGTCGGCAATTCCACCAAAGCCGTTGAAAAAGTGGTGGTCCGTCTCACCGGCGGCGCGATGCCGTCGCTGGGCGATCTGGCGGCTTACGAATCCAGCCGCGTCTCGATGTTCCGTGACGCGCCGTTCTTCGGTTGGGCCAACATGAAGTCCTTCATCGATCTCATGGTTAAAAAACCTTCCACGAAAGAATCCGATGGTGCCAATCCGATGGCTTCCATGTTCAACATCGAACGCATCGTGACCGCGACCGGCTTGAGTGGATTGAAAACGCTTGCGTTCAACGTCGCGACTTCCAGCGACGGCGCCTCGGCCCAGTTTGCACTGGGCGTGCCGGAATCCAGCCGCCAGGGATTGTTCAAATTGTTCCCTGCCTCCGGAAAAGAAGCGAGCCCGCCGCCGTTTGTGCCGGCGGACGCGGTTAAATTCCAACGCACCCGCATCGATGGCCAGAAAGCCTGGGCCACCATTCAAAGCATGTTGGGCGAGATTTCGCCGGAGATCGTCACCAGTCTCGATTTCATTCTCAACACTGCCAACGAAGCCGCCCGTCAAAAGGATCCAAGCTTCGATTTGAAGAAGAATCTGTTCGGCAACCTGGGTGATGATTTTATCTCCTTCGAAAAAGCGTCGAAGGGAACGACCGCCGCGGATCTCAAATCCGGACCGTCTCTGCTGCTGATCGGCTCGCCGCAGCCGGAACAGTTTGCGTCCGCGCTCAAAGCCATTCTGGTTCTAATGAATCAACAGGGCGGCACTCCCAAGGAACGGGATTTTCTGGGCCGCAAAATTTATTCCCTCCCGGCTCCGGCTTTGCCGATGGGCAACGCCCCCGCCTCGGGCACTTCGCTGAGTTACGCCGCGACTGCGAGTTATGTGGCGCTGACGACTGACACTGCAATGCTGGAAGAATTTCTGCGCAGCGCGGACACCGAGTCCAAGTCGCTGCGCGACAAAACCGGACTGACCGAAGCGGCGGCGAAAGTGGGCGGCACGAGCACAGGTTGGTTTGTTTACGAAAATCAGGCCGAGACAACGCGCGCCATGTTTGAAGCGTTGCGCAAAGGTGCGTCCGACGAGGGCACCGCCGCGCTGGCCCCCGGGTTTCCCGCATTCACTCCCGAGAACAGTTTCAAGGATTGGATGGACGGTTCCCTGCTGCCGCCGTTTGAGACGATCGCGAAATATTTTTCATTCTCCGTCTATTCCGGCAGCGCGAATCCCGACAGCCTCATGTTCAAGATGTTCTCTCCGGTTCCGCCTGAGTTGAAGAAGTAAGGCGATCCGATCGGCTGTTCCGGGTCAGGCGCGCAAACCGGTATTGCTCTCGATGATGCCTTTGGCGATCGCGTGTCGGGTGAGTCCCGCCACGTCGTGAATGCCAAGTTTGTTCATCACCTGCTGGCGATGTTT
>JBQCEJ010000585.1:0-2365 GCA_051960355.1 Verrucomicrobiota bacterium
AGATTTATCCCAGACGAAAAGTTCCGAGCATCTAAAAACTCAAACAGGGATTTGCCGTCATCCGACAGAACATACCTTTCAAATTCTTCTCGCCGCTTTCCTTCAAACAGTCCCATTTTCACCCAACCACTCATCTCCAATTCGGAGTCGTCCCAAGTGCATTCAAATTGTGCGGTGGCGGTATTCAGAAGCCTATCAGAAAAATTGATAAGGTCCACATTGCCGTTGTTCAACGTGAGACCAATCGTAAAATTTGAAAATGTTTTGAATGGGGAAACTAAGGTAGAGAGCCGATACCTTAGTTTGTTCATTCGATCTTCTCCGCTCCAATAAGCAGGGTCTGACAATCCAAAGATTTCTATCTTAGTTCCTTTTTTTCCTGATTTTGGAATTTCCTCAATACTCAGTGGTACCTGAGTTAGAGGACGGCCAGACTGACATTGGCTCCAGAGGAGTGCGATCTGGTATCCTTTTTTGTCCTCATCGTGGTGCGTGGTAATCCGTAGATAGTCTCCTAATTTCATCGTGCCCAAACGCCCCAATCCTTTGTCTCCCAGTGGAGTTCGATGAAATATCGGCGTTACTTCGCCCTTTTCTTTCATACTCCTTTTTGGCGAAAGACTGATCGTCAACCAACCGTCTTGAAGAGCTTTCTTGTCCATTCCAGACCCAGCATCCTCGACACAAATTCTTCCCACGAGATTGACTTCTGTGTCCGTTCCCGGCACCTGAATTTTGTGTTCACTCCCGGATTCAATGACGAGATTACACCATTTCGCATCGGCATCGTAGGCGTTTTTAACAAGTTCCAAAAGGGCCTGTTCCGCGTCAGTAATCAATTCGGCACCTAATTGCCGCACAACTTGCGCGTCAACATCGAGGTGAAAACCAGAGTTTAGTTCTGAATTCGTTTTTTTATTCTCAGTCATCGCTATGGCTGTGCGGGTGTTGGAGTCGCTTTGCGAAAGACGGTGATGTATTCCTGATTGATCGTTGATGAGTGGCCGTTTTTCCCGGGCATCCGTTTTGAGGGTATCTGTCGAGTGATACGGAAAACTTCCTTCGCATTGTGGCTACCGATAAATTCACTACAGAGGTCGTTCAAAGGGCATACCGTCTTGCAGATATTACGGTTTCCAAGCGTGAGAACAATATAGCCGCCCTCATCGCAATTAGCGGCGAATTGCGAAATTGCGGAACGAAGATCGAAAGTAAAGTTCACAAATCGCGACAGCCCATCTCGCGATTTAGCACTTAATTTGGAAATGTAATCTTTTGCGCAAGGGCTGACGGACTCCAAAATTTCTTGTCGAGAACGGAAATCTCTTGGCCGCGTGCCTCCCAAGCTTCGATTGTCGACATCATAATACCCGGCGACTGCGCTTGCTGGGATTGTTTTGTCAATATCGCTAAGATCAATCCACTGGAGTGGCAGCCATGCTGCCTGGCCATACGGAACTGTAGTTTTATTGTCACCGTACGGCGGTGACGTCACAAGTGCTTGGTATTTGCTGCCAAGAATGGGTGGAAAAGTCTTAGTCGTGTCCCCGTAGAAAATATTGACGGATTTCTTATAGTTGCCAGCTTCATCCAAATGCCCCGACTTAAGCAACTCCGTTCTAAATTCCGACACTACTTTCAGATTTTTTTCTGCAATGCTGGCAAACGAAGTCAAGACATCTTCGATTTTTGCGTTTCTCTCGGATTCAGGCCTGACATGAAGTTTATACGTGGACGTTCTTGAGTTCGAGTTAAGCCTTATGGCTTCAGCGAGACAGACCCAAAGAAATCTGCGTGTATTGACATCTTGCTTAGTCCGAATAGCACGGCGGAGGCGAGATAAGCCAATGTTCGCTCCCCGCGTGAACCACTTGGCCTGTCGTTTGAATTGAACGTCGTAACAGACTGAGGTATCCAGCCGCGCAAAAGTTTTCACACATTCTACAGCAGCAGCGAGACTTTCGTGGTCTAAGGAAAATGCGCGAGTTTTAGCAATAAGAATCGCCAGTGGATTTACGTCTTGTCCAATAAAGTCGCGACCGCTCAGCATCGCTAAAGCGAGAATGGTCCCAGAACCTAGAAAAGGGTCTGCGATTGTATTAACAGCGGGATGGACTTTTAAAATTGACCGAATAACCTGCTTTTGCATTGCAGGAACCATCATTGCTGGATACTGAAAAAGACACTTGCTGGCGAGATCCTCTGCGCCGTCTCTGAAATCCCAATAATCGGTCGTCCCCTTTGCAATATTTTGGAGGCGATGTACAATACGGTCCTCAAGCTCCAATCGAGGCGTCGCGGCGTGCAAACCGGTATTTTTCGTACACATCATAATGTTCTGGCGAGGAGTGCCGAATTCCCAAGT
>JBQCEJ010000586.1:0-5320 GCA_051960355.1 Verrucomicrobiota bacterium
TTGACCACGCCCGATACGTCTTACTCAGGTTGGATTGCCGGCGAAACGCGCAAGCTCACCGGCGGCAGCAACGATGCTTTCACCACCACCTCGCCGCTGCCCGTGGGCACCGCGCTGCGCAATAAATTCCTTTCGCTGACCCATGGCGCCTTGTCCGGCAGCGGCACGACCGGGATCAGCGAAATGTTCAAGATCGACCAGGTCGTGTTGACCAACGGCCAATACCACGTTTGCTTCACCAACGACCACATGTTGGAGATCACCAATGGCAGCCTGAGCTATGAGCAGATGGCCCCACAGCGCAAGTTCACCACCAGCAATACGTTCGAAATCGCCTTGAGCGCCTTTGCCGGCCAGATTTCCACGCTCACCAACATCGCGATCGCCCCCAATGGCTCCAGCGGCCCCATCGGTTTCACCTTCGGCAATCTTGGCAACACAGCCGGTGCGGCCCTGCAGGTGCAGGCGTCGTCTTCGAATCCAACGCTTGTTCCGAACTACAACCTGGTGATCGGCGGCAGTGGAACGAGCCGGACGATCACGGTCACGCCCGCGGCAGGACAGACGGGTGCGTCACTCGTCACTGTATCCGTAACGGACGGCGTGTGGACCAACAGCCGTTCATTTAATGTGGTTGTCAGCGATTTCCTGATCAGCGCGTCGCCTGCTTCGCGGTCGATACTCGTCGGCGATGGCACGAGTTACACAGCCACGGTGGTTGGCACCAACGGGTTCAGTGATACGGTAACGTTCGGCGTCGAGGGCTTGCCCACTGGCGTGACCGCCGGATTTACTCCGCCAACGATTGCCGGCGCCGGATCGTCCACGTTGAACGTGGCCACTGCGACATATGCGTCGCCCGGCACTTTCAACCTGGCGTTGACAGCCACGAGCGCGAGCTTTGCGAGCACGACTTCGGTGCAATTGGTTATTTCACCAATCGTGGCGTTGCCTGGATCGATGCTTTGGAGCGGCTCAGTTGTGAACACGAACTGGTCGGCAATGTTCAATTGGACGAACATGACCGCTGGCGGCTATGGTCCGCCCGGGATATCGAACGACTTGGTGTTTAGTGACGCTGGCTCCGCAGGTTCGAGCAATACGATCACGAGCGTGGTGGACGCGGACACGACGATCAATTCGCTTCTGTTCACGAACATCACTGGTTACCAAAATCTGGCAATTTCACCGGCGCACAAGCTGACGATTGTGGGCAGTGTGCCGGGTTACGCGAACACTCCGGCATTGAATGCGGGCATGGAGGTTTATGCGGGTGACAACGACAAGGTGCGCGCGGCGCTCAGCGGTTTGAGCGGCACCCTGAGCATCACGAACGCGAACACGATTGTGCAAGTGCGCCAGGGTTTCGCTGCGGGAACCAACGGGAGTTTGGCTTTGCTCGACATGTCGGGGCTGGGCACATTCGATGCCTACATGAGCCGCATCCTTGTGGGTGTGGAAGGTGGTTCGACCAAGGGCGTGGCGGGATTCGTCAAGCTGGCGCGCACCAATATTCTCAAGCTGGCCTTCGGCTATAACGCGGGTACGAATCTGACGAGCGGCAGCCCTTCGCTTTACCTGGGGCACAACACATCCGCCGCGCAGGTCAACACCAACGGCGCGGGATTGTATTTGGGCGTGAGCAACAGCATTTCGGTGGGATACGTGGTTGTAGGACGCGGCAATCAGTCGAACAACCTTCTCTCGTTCAATCCGGCGTTCCTGGCGGAGAGTCCGTCGGCAGTGTTCCGCGGGACGGACGGCTCGTCGAGAATCAATTTGTGGACCGTGGGAGACAACTCGCCCGGCAGCCAGACGCGGCCGAGCATAGGCGTGTGTGATTTCACCGGCGGCAACATTGATGCGCTGATCGAGCATCTGGCGTTGGGCCGCGGGCGCGCGGGCACAACCGCGAATACCGGCTATGGAACATTCACCTTCGGAGCGGGCACAGTCGATGTGAACACGATGAGAGTGGGAACGATGATTGATGAAGTGAGCTCGACCAACTCCTCCGGCGTGGGCGTGATGAACGTGAACGGCTCCGGCAGCCTCATCGCGCGCACATCGCTCGAGTTGGGCCATACCAACACGGTTGCCAGGGGCACAGCCTCAGCCATCGCTGCCACGATGGGGACCCTCAACGTGAACGGCGGCACTGTGGAATCGACGAACATTCTCATTGGTTCGACCGGTGTCATCAACCTCAACAGCGGCACGCTTAATTTGCAGCCAGACTGGTCGCTTGCGCCCGGCCGCATCGTTAACATCTCGACACTCAAGGTCGGAGCACCGGGCGTTTCGGATCCCGCCACGTTGATTGGAGCAGGAAGCATTTCGACCCCAAACGTCCTGACTGTTGCTTCCAATGGATTGATCAGCGGCAACACGGTGATCACCGCGCCGCAACTCGTCGTAAACGGGACCATCTCCCCCGGAGCCAGCGCCGGAGCGATCACCAACAGCGGTTCTGTAACGCTTGGCTCGTCCGGCCGTTACCTCTTCGACCTGCAGGATGCGGCGGGCCAGCCCGGGGTTGATTGGGATTACATCCAGGCCGGTGGAGCTCTCGACATTCAAGCCTCCGCGGCGAATCCGTTTGCGATCGCCATGCGCTCGGATCAAGACGCGCTGACCAACTTCGACGCTGCGCAATCCTTCGATTGGGCCATCGCCTCGGGCAGCAGCGTTGCAAACTTCGCGGCTGACAAATTCAGCGTGAATGCCGATTCCTTTGCTGCGGACATGGCGGGTGGATATTTTCATGTGACCACATCGGGCAGTTCGCTTCTATTGAGCTTCACCAACAACCACGCGCCCTCCGCCGCGGATGCGCAGTATTTCTCCATGACCGGAACTGTTCTAAAGATTCCGGTGGCGAACTTGGTTTCGCGCTGGAGCGATCCGGACGGTGATCCTGTGATATTCACGGATGTGAACGTCAACAGTGTCAATGGCAACAACAACGTGGCAACGGACGGCACGTTCATTTACTACACCAACACGACCGGCGGCGCGGATTTGATCAGCTACACGATAGCCGACGTGCGGACCAATCCACCGGCGATTTATCGTCCGGGCGACACCGTGCGCACGGCGACTGGAAACATCCAGGTGCAGATGCCGCCTGGAATGCAGATTGCCACGTCCGGCGGGCAATTGATATTCAGCGGGTCCAACGGCCTGCCCGGCGCCAGTTATTATGTGCTCGCCAGCTCCGACCTGAGCCTGCCCCCGTGGCAATGGATGCGGGTAGCGACGAATGCTTTCGACATCGACGGCAACTTCATTTTCACCAACAGCACCGGCACCAACGCCGCTCAGTTCTACTTGCTGGAAATGCCGTGATGCGTGCTGTGGAAGGATGAGCTTGCGCGCCCCGGAGATTCGGGGCGCGCGGTCATCCAGCAAACGTTTTTTGCACGGCAGATGGTTTTCATGTTGTAGCGACTATGTTGTTGCCTTTTCAAACTAGAACATTTGTTCAAGCCGGACACGTTTGACTGGGAGGCGTCCCCGGTGAGAGAGTCGCTGCGAGCATTATGCAAAACCACCCTGCTCGCCAAAGACGGCTGCTGTGCGCACACTGTGCAACACCGGCGTCGACGGCCTGGAAACCTGAAGCCCATCGCGCGCGTCGGCGGTTCGGAGTCTGGGTGCTTTTGTGCGGACTGCTCGGGCTTTCCAGTTCGCTCCAGGCCCAGTCGAGCAACGAGCCACCGCATCCCATTCTGACGATCTCCGGCAGCGGCAGCGGCGCCAGCACCATCCTCAGCAGTTGGACCGAGACTCAGTACACCAACAATTTTATTCCGCAGCAGTCGCCGCGGGATGACAGCTTTGTACCGGCCGTGGTTGCCGGCGACACGGATTGGTCCTGGAGCGCCTCCAATCCGAACCAACTCACCAGCAAGCCCAGCGGCACGGTGTTCCCCAACGCGAACTACACGATCCAGACGCAAGCCGTGACGGTCTTGAGCGGCAAGACGGTGAACGTGCCGTATTATTTCAAAGCCGGCAGCACCAGCGCCAAATCGCTCGTTTTCGCCCTCATCAATTACTATAAGCGGGACCACCTCCGGGATGACTTTGGCAAGCTCGCCCCCGCTTACTTAAACAGCGGCAGCAGCCCGGCCACCCGCGACGACTCCTATGCGCGGCGCATCGCCATTGCGCTGCTCGACTGGTCGCGCTGGTTTCCGGACTATTACATGACGGCTAAAACCGCTAACTTCATCAACGTCACGCCCAATTATATTCTCTCTCAGGACCTGCAGCGCGCCAGCGACCACAACGGCCTGGCGCACGAATGGGAAGCTGACGAACTACGGGCCTTCGATGCCATTTACGACAGCGTAGCCCTGACCAACCTCAGCGCCGAGCTGGGGTTTGACGTGCGCAGCTACATCAAAGCCAACCTCTTTTGCAATGAAGGGGACTTCATCGTGGGCCACGTGCCGATCGATGTGGCCATCAACAGCAATCTTTCCGGCCCTTACACCGTGCTGGCTCAAGTGGCCCGGGTGCTGAACCGGCCGGATTACATCATCTGGATGGACCAGTACTTGAACGCCACCGTGCGGAAGAAAATCCGCCGCGACGGTGCGCTGGAGGAAGCCCCTGGCTATTGCATCGCCTACCTCAACGAAAACCTCTCGGGTGCCAAGGCCACTCGAGACTACTTTTTGACGCGCTCCGCGGACACCCCGACCCTGGCCGGCATCAGCAATCGGGTCGCCGGCTACGTCGCCACCCTCCAATTCGGCCAGGCGCAATGGGCCGCTGCCAGCCTGCCCAGCGGCCAGTTGCCCTCGTTCGGCGATACGTCCTTTAACACCTACTTCTCCTCGCATAGCACGGGCAATTCCGCGCTGCTGCCCGCCTACGGCCATGTGGCGATGGGTGCCGGTTCCGGCAGCCAGGCCGTGCAGGTTAACCAGAACTTCCCGGGCAACAACAATCACATGCGCTCGGACGTGACCGCCTTTGTGCTCTGGGCCTTCAACAACGAAATGCTCGGCAATATTCGCTATTACAATGGCACGCCCGGCCGCCAGTTCGGCGAGCAGATCCTTGCCCATAACGCCGTGACCATCGACCGCGTCAACATGACGCCTTATCCCGATGCGGACACCTACGGCAACGGCGATCTGACCCTCTACGAACCCGGCAACAACGGATTGGCCATGACCGAGATTGACGGTCAACGCGCGTACTCCGGCAAAGCCTCGCGCTACCAGCGGCTGCTCTTACTCAACTCCGCCGACCTCGCGCGGCCCTACCTGGTGGATATCTTCCGCGTTACCGGCGGCACCAACCA
>JBQCEJ010000587.1:0-4195 GCA_051960355.1 Verrucomicrobiota bacterium
ACTGCGGATGAGAACGCGGGCGCTCTGCTCTATTTGGTGGACAGCAGCGGCGCTTCGGCGGATTTGCACGGACCAGCCGGGTCTGGAGTGGGCGACATGGGGCAGGCGCTGAACCTCAGCTCTGCGGCCAGTCAGGGGGGAATGGGGCCGATGGCGGGCATTGTCGGCTCCTCAGCGGTTGATTTTGGCAGCTTCGACGCCTTCACGATCTCGCTGTGGATCAAGCCGGATTCGAGTCTGCATGTAAATGGTTATCCGCGCTTCTTTACCCTCGGTGCTTACGGAACCACCGATGTGGGTGCAACCAATTCCCTGGCTTTTCTAAGCAACGGCAACCTGCAACCCGGCACCTCGGTCCAGGGAGTGGTGAACAATTTGCCCTCATCGAAGACCGCCTTCGGGGGCTTCGATCTGCCTGCGGGGGAATGGCGTTTCCTGTCGCTGACTTACGATGGTCAGTCGCTGAGTTGTTATGGCGGTTCCGAAACTGCTCCGGCCGCATTGATTTCTTCGGTCAGCTTTCCGGCCGGCGAATTGAATGTGGGCAACTCGTGGAGTTTGTTTCTTGGCAATCGGGCCGACCAGAAGCGGGCGTTCCAAGGGGCTATGGACGATGTGCGCTTTTATCTGGGCGCTGCACCGGTCGATGCGATTGACACCATTCGGCGCGCAGCCGCTCCGGCGTCGCAAGTCATCAACGGGGTGACCGCCAACGGAGACGGGAGCATTACTTTGTCCTTCACGGGTTCTCCCTCAGCCACCTATCAGGTGCAATTCACGACCAACCTGACGCCGCCGGTCGTCTGGCAGGCGATCAGCACCAACACCGCTGACGCCAATGGTTTCTGGCAGTTCACGGACACGAACGTGGTGAAACACGGAGCGGGGTTCTACCGGTCGAAGTTTTAGTCGCAAGCCCATGAAAGCACCGTGCAAGCGAATTGATTGCCGTTCAATGAAAACAGCGCCTCGGAAACCGGGAGCATTTACCCTGATTGAATTGTTAGTGGTGATTGCCATCATAGCGATTCTGGCAGCCCTGCTGCTCCCGGCTCTCTCGAGCGCCAAACAGCGTTCTCAGCGCATCGCCTGCCTGAATAACCTGAAACAAATGGGTGTGGCGTTGGCGGTTTACTCTGGAGATAACAATGACCGGCTGATGCCGCCTTATTTCCAAGGCAGCGGCAGTTCAGCGCCCTGGCAAGGGTATGTCTTGTTCCAAAGCTCCCAAGCCAGCGGGCAACCCGCCGATACCAGCAGCCCCACCAATCACGGTTACTTCTACACGACGCGGATCATTGAGAGCGGCAAAAGCTATTATTGTCCGGGCACGAAGCCGGGCACTGAATGGGCTTACGATAATTACACGGTCAGTGGCTCCTGGCCCTGTATTCCTAAGAACAGCTCCGCTGGCCACATGCTGGTTCGTTCGTCCTATATGTATTATCCCCAGACCAAGCAGCAAGTCAGCCCCATGAATCCTTATCTGTTCGCCCTTGCCAGCAAAGCCACCCAGCTGACGGCTGACCGTACGGTGATGACGGATTTGCTGTTCCGCTATGAGGATGTTGCCCATCGGTCCGGGGCAACTCCCAGTTCCCTGAACTGTCTCTGGGGCGATGGCCATACCACTGTCAATTCCAGCAAAGCGGCCTTCGACCCGTCCCTCTGGAATGCGGGCCAGGATGGAGCTTCCAAGTCCATTCCAGGCAACAACACTTCGATTTTTCTACGAATCTTGCTCCTGCTTCAACCGTGAGCCTCACGCCGAAAATGCTCAGATCATGTCTGTCGTTTGCGGGGCTCATCCTTGCATTGCAAGCCTGCACCAGCCATGCAGCCGGCCCACAGACGCCTAATATAATTCTCATCTACGGAGACGATATCGGTTATGGCGACCTGGGGTGTTACGGGGCCACGGCGGTGAAAACGCCTAACGTGGACCGGGTAGCCGCCCAAGGGCTGCGCTTTGTCAATGGCTATTGCACTTCGTCCACTTGCACCCCCTCTCGCTACTCCCTTCTCACGGGTGAATATGCCTTCCGGCAAAAAGGTACTCACGTGTTGCCAGGCAGCGCCGCCCTCATTATTCAGCCGGGACGCACGACGCTCCCCGCTCTCCTGCAGAGGGCCGGTTATAGGACGGGAATCGTCGGCAAATGGCATCTGGGCTTGGGCACCGGCGATCTCGATTGGAACGGCCTGATCGCCCCGGGGCCTTTGGAAGTGGGATTTGATTACGGTTTCATAATGCCGGCGACGGCTGACCGCGTTCCTTGTGTTTATGTTGAGAACCATCGCGTTGTTGGGTTGGACCCGGCCGATCCTCTGGAGGTCAGCTACCAGAGGCCATTTCCCGGCGAACGCACCGCCGCCAGCACCCGCAACTCGCTCAGAATGAACTGGAGTAATGAAGGCCATCCCCATGACCAGGCTTTGGTCAACGGCATCGGTCGCATCGGTTACATGAAGGGTGGCAGATCGGCATTGTGGAAAGACGAAACCCTGGCTGAGACCTTTACACAAAAAGCTCTGGCATTCATCCAACGCGAGAAAGATCATCCCTTCTTCCTTTATTTGGCCGCGACGGATATCCATGTTCCCCGGGTGCCCAATTCCCGTTTCGCCGGCCTGACCACCATGGGCCCGCGCGGGGATGCGATCGCCGAATTCGATGCCTGTGTGGGCTCGGTGCTAAAAAAGCTCGATGCGCTGAGACTGAATGAAAAGACGCTGCTGATCATCAGCAGCGATAACGGGCCGGTGCTTGATGATGGTTATCAGGACGGGGCGGTCGAAAAGCTTGGCAACCATAAGCCAGCCGGTCCATTCCGCGGCGGCAAGTATAGTGTCTGGGAGGGAGGGACGCGCATACCCCTCATCGTTTATTGGCCCGGTCGCGTCCGGCCTGGCGTGTCCGATGCCTTGGTCAGCCAGGTTGATTTCTGCGCCTCGTTCGCGGCGCTGGTGGGGCAACCACTCGAGATCCACGCCATGCCGGACAGCCAGAATGTTTTGGCCGCTTTGCTGGGCGATTCCCCCCGCGGTCGTGACCACATCGTCGAATATGGCGAGCAAGTCGCCCTGCGTGAGGGCCATTGGAAATTCATTCCTCCCCTCGCGAAGGGCAAGGCCGATGAGAAGAGAGGAACCAGCCTCACACCCGCGCTGTATGACTTGGCCGGTGACCCTGGAGAAACCAAAAACCTGGCCGCCCAGTATCCCCAACGGATGAGGAAAATGAGTATCCGTTTAGAAAAGATCCGGGGCGCAAAACCCGCCTCGCCCCAGGCCGCAGACTAATATTAATGAACTGCCCGACCAAGCCCGCCCTTGTCGGCCTGC
Source organism: Verrucomicrobiota bacterium (assembly GCA_051960355.1). Taxonomy (GTDB): domain Bacteria; phylum Verrucomicrobiota; class Verrucomicrobiia; order Limisphaerales; family DASXHY01; genus DASXHY01. The sequence continues at coordinate 3,346 of JBQCEJ010000587.1, forward strand.
TGGCGTATGGATTCCTCTGCGCCACAGCCGCCTTTGCACTTCCAGCTAGCCTCGCGGAGCCGGACCTCAATTACCCCGGTCCCCTTTTCCCCAAGCCAGACATCATCCGCTATGACGGCCAATGCCTCACGATTCATGGTCAGGACCAGTTCATTTATAGCGGAACCTTTCACTACTTCCGGTGCCCCAAGGAACTATGGCGCGAACGCTTTGCCAAAATAAAAGCTGCCGGGTTTAATTGCGTTGAAACTTACATCCCTTGGAATCTGCATGAGCCCGCCGCCCCCTCTTCCCTGACAGATTTTTCTCAAGTGGATCTGCGCGATTTTGAAGACTGGTTGAACCTGGCCGAATCCTTCCAGCTTTACGTCATTGCCCGGCCCGGTCCGTTTATCTGCGCTGAATGGAACCGCGGTGGTTTCCCGGGCTGGCTCGTCAACCAGCGCCCCCAAAAGTATGAGCAGCCGGCCTGGTTTAGGAGCAGCGATCCCCAGTTCATTGCCTGGAGTTGTCATTGGCTTGATGCCGTGTTGCCGGTAATCGCTCGCCATCAGATAACCCAGGGCAGCGATCGCCACTCGGGCGTGATCATGGTTTTCCTGGAAAATGAATACTCGCATTCCTCCATTGCCACTGCGGACCGAGCCTCTGTCATGAGCGCATTGATCCGCACGGCGCTGGCCTGGGGAATCGAAGTGCCTCTGGTCGAATGTGAAGACAACAGCATCCTAGGCAGTCAGGACCCGTGGCTCAGCCGCTGCTTTGGCGCCATCAACTGCTATCCGGGGTGGAAGGTCGCCGGCATGGCAAAAGGTCTGAAGGCCTTGCGCCGCCTCCAGCCCAACGCTCC
>JBQCEJ010000588.1:0-4123 GCA_051960355.1 Verrucomicrobiota bacterium
CTACAAATCCAACCAAAGGATGATGGAAAAACCGGGGCAAATTGCTTGCCGATGTGTGGGGTAGCGTTTCAACAGTGGACGCTGCTTTTCTCTGCGGTGGTGTGGTATTTTCCATTGCTAGATGACGTTCCGTGTGTGGGAGTTCAAATATCAGCCAACCTGAATCTGATTTCCGGTTGAACGGAGGTTCCACCAGTGGTGGAAACCTGCGTTCGTTGGCGGAATAAATCAAAGTTTTTCCGAATATCCGATCCCAGCGTAGTAGTCCCGAATGTCAGCCAGCACTTCGTCCCAGGATTCGCCAGCAACCGCCGCGGTATCCGCTGAATCAAACGTGGCGGTCCCCGTGATCGTTCTCATGATGGGCTTGTCGTTGTCGTCACGGTAAACCGAAGCTCCAGCCCACTTGAAGGCTTTCGGAGCGGCATAATTGTTGGTTCCGATGGTCTGAGTTGAGTTTAGACCCTTCAGAACAAATCCGCCGTAACCCTGACCGTTGAAAGCGACGAAGGTTTGCCCTTTGCCAACCGCCCCAAAAAGAACTCCAAGATCGTAGTCACTGAACTCTTCAATCTGAAACGTGTGGTCTGAATCGTATTGCTTAACAAGGGCGAAGGAGCCGTCATCCCAATCAAGTAGCAGGTAACCTGGGAGTTTTGTTTTTGTGACCGTTGTTGCCCCAGTATCTGTAACCGTTGCCTTGTTTAGCCAAATGAGAACGTCAGCATTTGCGACCGAAGCCGCGAACAGACCCGTTAGGATGATGGAGAGTGGTTTCCTCATGGCCGCGAAACTAGCCAGACCTTGTGCCTGAGTCAATTCCGAGAACCGCGATGAGGGGCCAATACCCGGCAAATGTTTGATGTTCAAAGGCAATCGCCGGGTGCGGACAAAAAAAGGCCCGACAGGATTGCTCCTGCCGGGGTGTTTTTAGTTGCTGTTTTGGGCAACGAACTGTTTGAGGACTCGGAGAACGATGGGCTTGGGGCTTCTGGCACCTTCTTCCCATGATCGGAGTGCGCGGGCGGTGACGCCGATTCGTGCGGCGCAGTTTTCCCGGTTCCAACCTTTGATGGTGCGGAGTTCTCGGAGTTGCTGGATTGTTGGGTTCATAATCAGTTGGGAGAGTGCGTGAAAATTGAGCCTGCCCTTTGCCGATGGCATTGGTAGCGGATTCCAGCATCTGCTAGAATATGGCGGATTTGTTCATGAAAATCTCTTGCCGAGGACTGCCTTGAAGTGGTTGTATTACGGCGTTCACGGGGAACAATCCCAAAATCAAATCAAGGAATGAATCGACCTTTTGCAAGCCGATGTTTGCTGGCACTCGTTCTGTTCTGTGCCAGCGGGATCAGCGGAATCGCTCAACCCAATCCGACAGGAAAGGCTGAAATCGTGACCCCTCTCATGACGGCGGCAAAGTACAACAACCCTGAACTGGCCAAGTCATTGATTGACGTTGGCAAGGACGTACGCGAGCGCGGTGAAGGCGGAGCCACAGCACTGCATTGGGCGGCGGCGTATGGAAGCAAGGAAGTGGCGGCTCTGTTGATCGAGCACGGGGCAGACGTAAATGCCCGCGATAATGCCATGGCCACCCCGTTGCATTCCGCCTGTGAAGAAAGCCAGGTCGCAATCATACAGCTTCTGCTTGAAAAAGGGGCAGACGTCACCTCTACGAACGAGGACGGAATGACCGCTTTGCACGTAGCCGCAACCACGGACGATGCCAAAGCGGTTGAACTGCTTTTGCATTACAAAGCCATAGTGGATGCCGTCGACAATTCCCGCGCCACCCCCTTGCACCTTGCCGCAGCTTACGGACAGGCAGGGATAGTCGAATCCCTCCTCAAAGCCGGCGCATCCACGACCTGTTTGGATAATGACGGGAAAACACCACTTGTTCTGGCCCTCGCAAACGATCACGAAGACATTGCCAAGATTTTGCAGAAAAAAACCGGGAAATAACTATGAAACTAATTCAAATATTGATGTGTGGTGCGGTCATCGCAGCGTCACTCTGCACGAGCTGGGCGGGTAAAGTCCACGTCAACGGCTATACCCGAAAGGACGGAACCTATGTGCATTCCTACACCCGGAACTCTCGGGGAAGCGGTTCTTCAACCGGCAGTTCGAGCCGGGATTACTCAACTCCTAGTTATTCAGGTCCCTCCATCTCAACGTACCGGGCACCGGCCCTGAACAGCTATTCCACCCCTACACTTTCGAAGAGGAGCTATTCGTATTATCCGATCGGTTCGCAGAAAGGTGAGTCCTACAGCCATTACACGCTGTCGAGCTATGCTGGTGCACGGGACAGCAATGGGCGCATCGTCCGCAGTGCAGCAGCGAAGCGGGCGTTCATGAAAGCGACGGGATTCCCGCACGGCCGCCCCGGCTATGTAGTCGATCATATCATTGCGCTGAAACATGGCGGCGCAGACGATCCCAGCAACATGCAATGGCAGACCATTGCCGAGGCCAAAGCCAAAGACAAGTGGGAGTAAAATCAATCAAATGAAATACAGTTGCCCGACCTGTCTTGGCCACGTGGAACTGGATGGCCACTATTCCGGTGAGATTTATAGTTGCCCGCATTGCCAATCCGAGGTGCAGTTTCAGGCGATCACCTGCCCGCCGCCCATTCCATTGGAGGGCACACTCCCTCCACCCGTCATCAGCTCATTGACGCTTGTCGAAATTGCTGGTCCTGATCAGCAATTGGATCAAGTGGGTGAAGCCTTGACTCAATTGACAGGGTACTGCACAGCCGAAGAGCGGATCATGAAACTCGTGGTTCAGTCGCGGCTGATGTCGGTCAGTATCAAACCGGATATCATCGCTGCTACAAACCGGCGCTTGATCATTTTGAAGCGGGGAATGTTCAGTTGCAAGATGTGGGACGCGCTGTGGATAGACGTTGCCAATGTGCAAATCCAAGAGCAGCTAACCGGAGCACTGATTTCCGTCCAATTGGTGAGCGGTGAGGCTTCCTACATGGACAAGCTACCAAAGACAGCCGCCAGAGATTTGTATCGGTTCTGCCAGTCGCATGAAGAAATGATGCGAGCGGCACGGCATGCTCACAGGCTGCATGCAGCTTCAGCAGCTGCCATGCGGGTCAATGTGAACGTGGAGCGTTGAAATTGGGATGTTCATTTTACTTTTTCCTCGTTTCTATGAGCACTCCGTCTGTTCCGTCGAAGTGCCAGATTTGGATGTGAGTTCCCGAGTCAATGGTCACGGTTTTCATTTCGTCTCGCTTTCTTGATTGCTTGGAGTGCTTCCTTCACTGCGAACAGGATGGCGGTGACAGTGTCCGATGCGGATTTAACGAATAGGCACCACGCCAACCATTTGATGCCCGCTATCCACGCGAGTAACGCGGCGATGAGCCAAAGAGCGGAAATGATTTCCTCCCGGACGGATCGGGACCAGACTACGCGGTCAATTTGTTCAATTTTCATTGGGCTAATGCTCCTTTCAGGGATTGGTTTACGAATGAATTGACGGGGTGCTTCCAGTCAGCGACGGGGGCCGTGAGCAGTGGCCATTTGCTCTGCCATGCGTCAATGAGTCCGTAGTATTTCTGTTTAAGCAGGGCCTCGGACAGATAGGCGGATTTGATAGCGACGCCGAAGTATTCGCGCCCGGTGTCAATCATGGCTCCGGTGCGAGGCGTCCACGTTGGATCAATGACATTGCCTTCGAGGTCAACGCACCATGCGTGCATGACGGGAATGATCGAGAGGGCGTAGCCTTCGCAGTAGATGTAATTGTTGCGATGGAATCCAAGGGCGAGGTCGGCGGCGTTTTTGAAACACTCGCGCATTTTTCCGGGTTTGATTTCATCCGGCAGTGCCCGCGGTTTCCAGTGCCGCCCGTGATTCAGGACGAATTCGGAAATGGAGCGCCAACCGTTGCGCGGCTGTGGCTCCGGGTTGCGGCGTGTCATCAATTTTATTTCTGCTTCGAGATAGTGCGTGATGTAGCTCATTGGTTTTCAGGCGAAGGCGAGTTCCTGCTGGCCCAGCGCGGTTTTGATGTTTTCGATTTCGGTGAGTTTGGGCGGCTGTCCCTGTTCGTTCATCAGCAGGGAGAGGAAAGGCATTCGGTAGTGGAT
>JBQCEJ010000589.1:0-2699 GCA_051960355.1 Verrucomicrobiota bacterium
AGGAACTGCCCGTGCTCGAGGCGGTGGCTGACCGCATCGAGTTGACCACGGTGCTTACCGAAGACGGCCAGTTGCTCACCCAGTCCTCCTTCATGGTGAAGAACAACGAGAAGCAGTTTCAACGATTCCTCCTGCCGGGCAGCGCCCGACTCTGGGGTTGCTACGTCAATGGCCAGCCAGCCAAGCCCGAGCGCGATGGAGATTGGGTGCTTGTCTCGCTGCCGCGCGAGGCGAATCGCGACCAAACCTTCGCCGTGGACATCATGTATGCGCAGACCAACAGCGCGCTCGTGGCCCGCTGGTCCAAAACGCTGGAACTCACTGCGCCTCGCACCGACGTTCCGAACACTTACGCCGAGTGGCAATTGTTCGTCCCGCCGACGCTCCGGCTTTCGGATTTCGGCGGCAGCATGAGTGTGCCGCAGGGAACGACCTATGAATTGCTCGACGCCTGGGAAAAGTTTCTCGCCTTCTACGTGGAAGTCTTACGCGAAGCGGGCGGCGCGATCCTGATCATTGGCATTCTGGCGTTCCTGGTCATTTCACTCGTGATTTCCGCGGTTCGACGCGGCTGGAACGGGATTCTCACAGTCCTGGTCGTGGGCGGAATTCTAGTGGTTCTCAGCGCCATGTTGCTGCCGGCTTTGTCCAAAGCCAAAGCCAAGGCGCAGCGAATCAGCTCGGTGAACAATCTCAAACAAATCGGTCTCGCCGCGCGCGTCTTTTCTGGCGACAACGCCGACCGGCTGCCCGCCTCGTTCGATGAAATGAAAAACGAACTGGGCACCGACAAAATCATTTACGATCCGGTTAGCGGAGAGCGTTTCACCTATCTCGGCGCCACCGTCTCCGCCGACGAGCCCAATGCAGTCCTGGCTTACTCGCCCATCGTCGGCGGCGCATGTTCGGTGCTCTACGTGGATGGAAGCGTGGAACAGATGAGCGCCGCGCGTTTCGCCGAAGTGGCACAACGCGGCATGTCGCGCTCAGCACAGGAAGCCGCCGAACGCGAACAACGAGCCGCGATTGCAAACAGACAATTGACGGCAGCTCCCACAGCTTCGGCTTCGTCCGCACTTCAAGACAAAATCCCAACCGGCGATGCCTCCGTTGCGGCCTTGGCTGATCAAGCCACATCCGCGCCCGCCACCACCTCTGGTATTCGTTCCATCCGCATTGAACTGCCGCAAACGGGAACTCCGTTCCTGTTCACCAAAGTGCTGAACGTCGGCAACGATCCGCTTTCCATCCGCGCACGCGTGATGCGATTGCACACGTTCCAGACCTTCCAGATGATCTGGCAGGCGGCCGCCTTCGTTCTCGGACTGCTCGTTTGGGTTTGGCAATGGCGGCGTTCGCATCGCAGCACGTTCATCCTTGCCATTGCACTGGCGCTGATCATTGGCTCGGTGGGCAGTCTGCTGATTCAATGGCGCGCCTTGCACGATGCGCTGATCGTCGGCTTCCCGGCCGTTGTGGTGGCGATCATCGCCCTGCTCGTTTGGAAATATTGGCCGCGCTCGCAGTCAGAACCCGCTGAGTCGGAAGACGCCGAACCACCCATGCCGGAGAGTCCGCTGCCGCCTGTCATTGCCGCGATCGCGCTCGGTTTTTTTCTGTTCGCGAATTCGGCTTCAGCGGCTGACTCGAACGTCTCCATTCTTTCCGCCAATTACTCCGGGACCGTAAACGATCGTGTGGCGCTGCTGGACGTCACACTGCAACTCAGCTCGGCGAAAGCTGGCCAGACGGTTCCGCTCTTTGGAACAGACGTCGCGGTTCAGGAATTCAAAACCAAATCGCGTGAGGTCAAACTCGTTCGCGAAGCAAACGGCGTTGCGGTCCGCCTGGCTCGAAGCGGCACGGCAACATTGCAATTGAAACTGCTGGCCAAAGTGTCGGGCGACGTCACCAAACGGCAACTCACGTTTGCGATTCCGGCGGCGCTGTCCAGCCAGGTCGATCTTCTGCTCGATCAAGCGGAAGCTGACGTCGATCTGCCCATGGCGGTTTCTTTTCAGCGTTCCTTTGCCAAAGAGAAGACCGCCGTCACTGCGGTCATCGGCTCGGGCGATCGCATGGAACTGCTTTGGACGCCCCGGGTCAAACGCGCCGCGGAAGTGGCCGCGACTGTGTTCTGCGAGAACAATTCGCTCATCGCCTTTGGCAATGGCGTGATGAACATTCGCTCCACTTTGAATTTTCAGATTACGCAAGGTGAGTTGCGCCAGGCGCGAGTGCAATTGCCGCTCGGCCAACGTTTGTTGCGCGTCGAAGGCGCTGGCATTCGCACGTGGGAAATCAAGGAGCAGAACGGCGCACAAGTGGCGACGGTTGATTTGTTGAAAGGAATTTCTCCGGAATGGCAGTTGACCCTGGACACGGAAAGAGCTTTAGACACCCTGCCATCCAGCGTTGTCCTAGAAGTGCCACACGCGCTGGAGGTGAAGCGTGAAACCGGTCTGCTGGCTTTGCGGAGCGCCGAGGAGTTGGGGCTGTCGGTTCAGTCCAGTGCCGACCTGCAACGGGTCGATGCGGAAGAGTTCGCGCGCACGGGCCAGACCGACGGAGTGCAGAGCGTTTTCCGGTTCTCGAAACCGGAATTCGCCCTGCGCGTCCGCGCCGAAGCGATCCAACCGCAGATCGAAGCGGCGATGCGCAACCACGTTCGCCTGGGCTCAGACGGTGTCACGCTGTCC
>JBQCEJ010000590.1:0-4148 GCA_051960355.1 Verrucomicrobiota bacterium
GTGCTCTTCCGATCTGATTTGGGATATTGAGGTCGAGAAGCAGTTCTACAAGAACCGAGAGAAGCATCATCACCAGATGCTCCACACGGAGCGCGATAGACTTGAGCAGGATTGGCAGCAACGATATGAGGCCTACCTCAAATCGGCTGAGTGGCAGCAGAAGCGTCAGCTCGTGTTGGCACGCGTCCAAGGAATTTGCGAGGGATGCAGAAGTGCGGTGGCGACAGAGGTTCATCATCTTACTTATGCCGATGTCGGATCGGAGTTTTTGTTTCAGTTGGTAGCGATGTGTCGGCCTTGCCACGATAGGTTCCACACTCCACCTCCGCAGCCAGCCGCCGCAGCCGTTCCTCCGTCCAAAACACAGGAGTCTTGGCCATGAGACGATGCCTAACACAGAAGGGTGTGTCGCTGCGGAGCGCAGCGGAGCCAGCAAACACGCCACTGGTTGAACAAGCCCGGTAGAAGAGTAAAGGAGTAGAAAGCGCGTCCTATGGCGCTTATGTTTCAGCCGGGAGAGTCGGAGTCATCCGCAAACGGCCACTTAGATCCACTTATCCATCCCCAAAGCACGGCTGGGTCCTCCCGCCGGTATTCCCGCCCCGCGTTGACCTTTGAAGAGCCATTGCCCCTGGCGGTTTTTCCCCGCGCCAGACCGGCGGGAATGGCGTCGCGACAAAAGCGGTGCGTGCGCGCGCGGTTCTGATTTTTGCTGCGCGCGATTCATGCCGCCAGCTTGGGCCGCCACTGTCTTGAGTTTGACGAAGAGGAAATAATCGCGCAGTTGGTCTTCGATCAGCGAGGCCGGATCACAGCGCAGATGTTCATGGAGCAGGCGCAGCTGACGGTAATAAGCGTGGCGCGTGCGATTGGCGTCGTATTGGAGTGCCAGCGCCTGGGCAAAGCGCGCCATGGAAGCGTAGGGATGGTGGTAATCGACCGGGTTGGCATACTCGCGCCCGGAGGTGCGAATCGGGTCGCGGTGGGGCGTGCTGGTGAAGGACGGATTGGAGCTTTTCATATCCGCCCAGAGTAGTAGAGTGGCCCCATGCCGAAGGAAGACAAAGCCCCGCCCGACCGCGAAAAATCACCATCGCCGCGCAGCGGCTTAGTTCAACAAGACGGTGCAGCGAATCGGAGCCAGCCGATTCACGCCGAGACAAATCAAACGTCAGTGGCGGCTGGCTCCGATCGCTGACCTTTGCGTTGGCCGTCACCATGACCGCTTTCTCACCATCTTGGAAAGCCGAGTTTGAAGGGAGCACCCTCCACATCTCTGGAGTTGCCAAGTTTCCGAACGATTTCTCCACCGCCAGTCTTGAGCGCGTTGATTCGCAAGCAGGCTCTGGGGTTGTCAGCTACCGAGTAGTGTTTCACCGCGACAAAGAGCCATTCTGCGGGCCTGATCTGATTGGGCCAGTTCATCATTTCGAGCGACACTTGCCCGCCGACACACGGCGCATTCGAGTCGCAGTTGGCACGGAGCAGGTCGAGCTTCCGATTCAGAGAGTATGACGAAATTAACCGCCAACAAACCAGATGCAGTGAACCCGGCGATAGCGCTCCGGTTTGCAATCGAGGATCATCGGCGGGTCACTGATCTGGAGCGTTAGCCCACTCGACCACGCGCATGAAAACCGACACGCCACTGTTCAAGAAAGCGCTCGCGAGCTTGCCGAAGAAGACAGCCCGACAGTTCTCTCCTGGCACACCGGAGTTTATCGCATGGTTGCGGGAGCACCGCGTGCCTGAGCCGGTTGTCGCGCATTTCACCACATATTCAGTGACAGGTAAGGCGGAGGTTGAGGTTGGATTTGCGAAGTTTTGGCCGGAGCATCTTATTCGCACATTCCACGACGACACGCCGGAGTATTTTGGCGCAGGCTGGTTGATTGTTGGCGCGATGCCGAATGGCGATTTTGTGGTTCTTGATATTGGCGGCGGGACTGGGGCGGTGAGCTACGTGAGTCACGAGGAGATTTGGGACAGGCCACATCATGTCCGCGACGACTTGGACACCATCACGATTCGCATCTGTGATTCCATCGGTCAGTTTATTGATGGATTGCTTGAGGACAGATATCCCTATGACTATTTTGATGCTAGAGAGCGAGAAGCCTAAGTGGGCTAACACAGAAGGGTGTGTTGCTGCGGAGCGCAGCGGAGCCAGCAAACACGCCAGTGGTGGAACTAAGCCGCTGCGCGGCGACGGTGAGCCGGAGCGTTGGCTATGAACGACAGCGCGACCCATGCCGTGAAAGTTTCCTTCGAGCCTGTGACTGAAGAAGAGATGGATGTGCTGTTAGCCGAGGACAAGCGGTTGAACGAGTTGTTCGCTGACAGTCCGATGCTGGAGTATGACGGGTTCGATAGGGGAGCGCAGGATTTCGTCATGTATTTCTATGGAGCGGACGCAGACAGAATGGCCGCAGCCATTGTTCCGGAATTGAACCATTTGCCATTTTGTGATCGGGCGATGGTGTTGAAGCGCTACGGCAAGCCCGGAGCCCGAGAGAACAATGCCAAGTTAAAATAGCCAGGAATGTAGATGACGTGAAGTGAAGTGGCGGCTGATCTCGGGTCTTCTCGGAGTGTGGTTCCACTTCGCTTCAGGTTATTTGCATCCCCGGGTTGAACGAATGCGTAAAAGGCTTCGCCTCACGCGTCCAACGGCGGTCGCACGTTCAACGGGTTTTCGCTGGCGCAAATTCTCCTGCGAAAGGTAATGCGGTCACGGCAGTGTCAGAATTTCGTAGAATTTCTGATCGGCCGGCACGGTGTCGTAGAAGAAGGTTGAGGACCCGCCGCCTTGGATGATCGGACTGATCGGCTGGAAGGGCAGCGCGAGATTCGTCGTCGCGAGCACCTGGTAATTCACGCCCGGCGCACTGTCCCAGATCACGAGTTGATTGTTGTTGGCCAGTCCGGAGATTTTGAGCGGCGGCGCGACGATGACGGTGCGCGTTGTGTTCAGGGCGACGCTGTTGGTGTAGAACAGTTCAAGGACGTTGGTCCCGATGGTTGCGCCGGTCCAGTTGTAGAGAAACGACTTCATTCCCGGGCAACCCGCCACCGCATCGGCCGGTCGCAGGATGTACGAGGACGGCGGTTGCAAAACCCCGTTGATGTAGAACGTGAAATTCGTAACGGCCGAGGCGAGCGTCGAGCTGAAGCACGCCTGCACCAGATAGGTGCTATTGCTGCTGAGCGTCAGCACGCTGCCATCGGCTCCCGGGCTGGAGAATTCCAGAACCTGAGTCGGCGCGGCGGTATTCACGGTATTCGTCAAGAGTGTCATGCGGTCTGGATAAACGCTGGTCGCGAAATCTTTGAGTCGAACGGTGATTGCGGCCGTGCCGCTGCTGGGCACGTTGGTATAAACGAAACGGAACTCCAACGGATACTCTGGATATTGCGCGGTCAGGCTGGGGTCGGGATTTACCTTGATTGCCGGGGCAAAAGCGCCCGAGCCATTTCCGTTCGATTGCCCCGTCGCCGAGTCATCATTGAGCGGATTGCTGTCTTCGATATTGAAATCCGCATCCGTTACGGAACTGCCCGCGCGCACCACCACGGTGTAACTGCCGCTGGCCACGGTTGCGTTGGGCGCCGGGAAGGCGATGACGCCGGTGGGCAAATCGCCGGCGTAATAGAAGGTTTGCGAAAACGTGTTGAAGACCGCGGACTTGTTGGCGCGCGGCAGAAACGTCCGGGCGCGCACGATGTGAAATCCGCTTTGCAGGCCGGTAATCGTGTTTGCGGGATTGCGATCGTTATGAAGCCAGACCCGCGCGGTTGCGGGATTGAAGTTGGTGATCGCGGCCTGATTCAAGCCGTAGAGTTTTGCGCCGGAAAATTCCGCGTCCGAGATGGGCTGGATGCTTGACCCGGCGTAAAGGCTGCCGCCACTGCCGCCGTTGAACGGGGCGACTTTGTAGCGCACGGGCGTGCCATTGGGCTGGGCGGGAATCGTGCCCTTCCACCAGTCGATGTTGCTCTGCGCACTGTCGGCATTGAGAAACGAAGCCTGCACGACGTGCGTGGTTCCCTTGCCGACGCCGAACGCGCCTTCGGGATTCGTGCCGTCGGTCGTGTAGTAAATGAAGCAGGTGTTGATTTGAAACTGGTAGCCGACCTGCACGTAAATA
>JBQCEJ010000591.1:0-2736 GCA_051960355.1 Verrucomicrobiota bacterium
GAAGAACGCAGCTGCGCGCGTGACGCGTGCCGCCAGATGGGTTGAGGGCAATTTTCGTAGCGCCTCCAGCAACGCTACCGATTGGGCCTGAAACGTCCGCGTCGTTTCGGTGAGCTTGGCTATGTTAGCCCGTATGAGATCAAGCGAAGGCAATTCGCGTCGCCGCAACTCATCCCAATGCCGCTGGTGGATGCGGAACAGCTCCACCAGCAGCAACACGGCATCGTCTTCTCGCAGACGATGACGTTCGCGCCAGTCGGCGACGGCTCGCTCGAATTCGTCGTCGAAGTCGGGTTGTTCGGGAACGGGCATAATCTACTTGGCTGGCAGGAGCAATTCGGAGACGGATTCGATCTCGGCGTAGAGCGTGCGCTGCCACGTCTGGAGACGTTGCCGGTCGAGCAAACTGAATGACGAGTGCTTCACGGCGGCAGAGATGGTGATGTTTTCGGCATTCAGAGCTTCGACCAGCCAATCCTGCAATCGCGACATAGCGATCTCCCGTCCACCGAGCTTGTCTTTGAGTTGCGCCCGGACTTCCGATGCCTCGAACAGCGTGAAACTGTCGCTGTGTGCGGCGTTTCGCACCACGACGTAACCGGCCTGTTTGCCGAACTGGTCGGCGAGTCGCTGCACCTGGTCCACGCTGTCAGCCTCGTGGTTGACGGGCATGATGAGTGTGAGCTTCGCGCCCATCGCCGCGAGAACGGCGGGCAAATCAATCTCCGCAAAATATTCGATGAACAAATCCGTGGAAGCTGCCCGGCAATCCATCACCACGAGCTGCGATTTCTCCAGCGCGGCGAAAATCCCGTCCATTTCCCGGCGGTTGTCGAGGTCGAGAAACCGCGCGTCGGGATGAAATCGCTTCAAGGTGGAATTCTCGTTGTCGGAATCTATCGCCACATGGGCGATGCCCTTGTCCTTGAGGAGCTGAATGAAGTTCACAGCAAAAAAACTTTTGCCGACGCCGCCTTTGCCGTTGAGGATCAAATCGAGTCGTTTCATGTGGTTTGAGGTTTGAGCATCCGCACTTGGGCGATGCGTGGGCCGCGACTGCGCGCTTGCGTGTCTTCACCGCTGCCATTGCCTATCGGCTCAGTGGGAGATTGAGTGGCGAGGGACGGTGTTGGCGCGGACGCGGCATCGGCAACTGCGGGGACAATGGGCCGCTTGCGGCCGGGACGGCGGCGCGGACGAACGATTTCACCCAGCACCTCGTGGCAGAACACCGCGACCGCCGTCTTGCTCGTGGGCAGACAGTGCTGCGTGAGCAACTCGGCAATCGCGCGATACGACGCGCGCTTCTGCCGGAGTTCAGCGATGACCTCCTTGGCTGGCATCAAATCCTGGAACTTCTCGGGACGGTGCGGCGTGAACTCCGCGACCGCCTGCCGGATACTGGCTGGATCAAATGAGGTCATACGCGGGAGCGTGTTGGATGTGGACGGGGAATTCGATTGGCGGCGCGATGGACACGCACAGACGATGAACCGCCCGTGTCGGAGTTGTGGATGATTCCCGACCTGCTCGCGGCTGCGGCCTGTTCGTAGACGCGGACATTCTGTCGTCACGGACTGAACAGGAATCAATCACGTCCGTGACCGTTGCCTGTTCGCGACTGTTCTGGCCCGCTGCCAGTTCCTGGACACGGGCAATGCGCTGCCGCGATTGTGGGCATGGACTGCCGACGTCTGCGGCTTTTCCGCGCTTCCGATCGTTGCGCGACTGCGCCCTGTCTGCGCCCAATTCACGGTCGTGAACAGGCTGTTGCCGTGGTCGCCGGGCGTTGGTCATGCGCGGTTGTTGCGCGTCCACCTCGCGAGTCATTCGCGAACGCAAAATCCTTGTGGCAACAAGGGGTAAGGCTTGTCCTCTCTTAAGCGTGACGGGTAACACACTGCCTCCTTTGCTGATTGAGTTCCGTGCGCCACTGCTCCAACTGCGTGACGACACCTTCGATGCGGGTGGTTTGTTCAATCGCACCTACGCCGATTTGCGCGGCCTGATGTGCGGTAACGGGTGATTCCGCGAGTTGCATGGCCGAGTTCTCGGCGTGGGTGTTGAGCCGTTCTCCAAGTTTCTTAAGCACCTCAATGGCGGTGCGGAGTTGAGTGGTGGTGGGCGTTTGCATAGTCAGATGCGAATACGAAGTGAGTGTTTGCGACTGAGTGTTTGGCGATGATGGTGGAGAGTTGTTGGTAACGCATCTGCCAGCCGAACTCGGTAACGGCGGATCGGGTTTGTCCACGATCCGCTGAAGCCGAGATGGTCAGACCCTTCCTTAGCAGGGATGGTGAATGAAACTTCCACCACCGTGCGGAACGGATCACCGGGGATGCGAGCGTATTCCTGGTTGGTGTGGCAGATGCCCCGACGATCGCTGGCTGGCGTTTGAATTGTGCTCGTGCTCACCCCAGCAGTTCAGCACAAGCGGAAGGCAGGCGGATGTATCAGTTACACAAGGTGCAGGCGCAGTCCCAAGAATGTCCGATGCGTATTACAGACAGTTGAGATTGCGCTTGGCTGTTTGTGGCATTATGTTACGACAACCGATGTCGAGCATCGTAATAAAGAGTGAAACACTTAAAACGTGAAATTTTACTTAGTTTTTGGAAGGTTCACATTCTACATCATGCAGATGAGGGTGCGCTGCATGGCAATTGGATGCTTTCCGAACTAAGACGCCACGGTTATGACATTAGCCCTGGAACACTTTATCCGTTGTTAAACCGG
>JBQCEJ010000592.1:0-2273 GCA_051960355.1 Verrucomicrobiota bacterium
GGCGCAGCGAGAACGTGCGCTCGTTCCACACTAAGAGTCGTCGCCGTCGCCGTGTAAGCCAGCTTCCATTGGAGCGGGAACGGCAACGAGGGAAGATTAACGGGCAAGAATTCGCCGGTAGCCGAAGCGTGGGTGGCGATCGAGAAGGACATTCCATCGGCGGGAACAAAACCATTCGTCAGCGCAATTGTCAGCGCGCCATTCCGACCGAAGCTGCCCGCAAAGGTCTCCTTCGGATAGCTGTTGGAACTGGCCAGGGCGATACGCAGAACTGCGGAGGAGGCATTGTCATTCGCACCATCCATCGCCAGCGTTCCACTGAGCAGATCAATCATGCCGCTGTTGTGGAATTGGATTCCGCCGTAGCTGCCGGAGAAAGCTGCGTTGCCTGAACCGCTCTTGCGCAACACGCCGGCGATCAGATTGTTGAACGAAGGATATGCGCCGGCGTAGTCGTAAAGGAAGGTCGTGTTGGTTCGCAGATCAAACACTCCGGCATTATTGAAAATCGCGCCGCCGGAAAGCGTCACATTGCCGGGTTCGTTTACAATCGTGCTGCCGTTCTGTTGCACCACGGAAAAATTGCCCAGCCACTTGGTCGTTCCCGGCGAAATGAACAGCGTGAGGCCGGGGCTATTGGTGAATTGCGCGCCGCTGATGTTGCCGCCGCTCCAGTCCAGCGCGCCAGTGCCATTGAAAGCACCGGAACCACTCAGCGTTCCTCCGGCAAGTTCGAGCGTGCCGTTCAAAGCCGTGGCGCCGCTCAGGTTCAAAACGCCGTAATTGTTTTTGAGTCGCGCCGCGCCAGTGATTGTGCCACCCGGATAAAGCGTTTTCTGGGCTTGCTCCAGCAACAGCGTTCCCGCCTGAACGTCGATTGCGCCATAATTGTTCAACGTGACTCCGCCGTATTCGGAGCCGAAGCGATTGGTCGTCGCGCCTGATTTTCGCAGGATGCCAGTCGGTCCGTTGTCGAAGGTCGGATATGCGCCCGCGTGGTTGTATGTCAGGGAGCCTGTGCCTTGCGCGTGGAACAGCCCGGCATTGGTGACTCCGCCGCCGAGAGCGCACCAGATCCAGCCATCATTCAGCCAGTTCAGCGTGCCGAGATTGCTCACCCGCCCGTAAAGATACTTCGCATCCGGCCCAGCCACGTTCATCGTCGCACCCGCAGCCATGGTGACAGCGCCGTCGAGCGTTCCACCTTTCCAGTTCAAAGCGCCGGTTCCGAGGAACTGACCCGTGCCGCCAAGGAAACTATTATTCACGAGTTCGAGCGTGCCGTTCACTGTCACCCCACCGCCACCGGTATTGTTCAAGTTGACGCGTCCGCCCACGATTTTTGAAACGCCATCGCCCGTAAAGCTCGCGCCGTTCTGAAGCGTCTGCGTCTGGCCAGTGAATTCAATGCGCGCTCCGGCTGCGGCTGCAAACTCCCCGCTGCTGCTGCCGCCACCACCGAATTGAATAACGCCGCTCGCCGCATCCACCTGGCCGCTGTTATTGAAAATCGTGCCGCCATAAATGGAATCAAAGATCGCCGTGTTGGTGGTCGCGTTCCGCACAATGCCGCCGGGCTGATTATTAAACGTCGGTTGGGGCCCGGCGTTATCGTAGTAAAAATCGGCGTTCGTCCGGATCTCAAACAAGCCGGCGTTGTTGAACCTCGCGCCATTGGAGAAATAAATGTTTCCCGATGCGGTAACGATGGTCGCGCCGTTTTGCTGGAAGATCGAACCGTTGTTCAACGATTTGCTGGGACCAGGCGAGATGATCGTCGTGAGCAAAGCTTCATTTGTGACCGATGCGCCCGTGATCTGGCCGCCGCTCCAGTCCAAGACGCCGTTGCCGCTGAAACCGCCAGCACCCGCGAGGGCACCGCCCGCGAGTTCAAACGTGCCGTTCAGTGCAGTGCCGCCGGCCAGAATGACCGTGCCGCTCCCATTTTTGATTCGCGCGTCACCGCTGATGGTTCCACCTGAATGAAGAGTCTTTTGACTTTGATCGAGGAGCAGCACGCCTTCCTGCGCATCGAGGGTTCCCCAGTTATTCAGCGTGACGCCGCCATATTCAGAGCCGAAGTGATTGGTAGTGGCACCGAGTTTGCGCAGCGTGCCGGTCGGGCCATTGTCAAAGGAAACAGCGTTGCCCGCGTTGTTGTAAGTCAAATTTGCAGTGCCTTGCGCGCTGAACAATCCGTTGTTGGTCAGACGTGCTCCAAAGCCGAACCAAACCTGGCCGTCATTCAACCAGTTGATCGTTCCGTCATTGGT
>JBQCEJ010000593.1:0-4792 GCA_051960355.1 Verrucomicrobiota bacterium
AAAAGATCTTCACCACCAGGTTCAGCAAAAGCCACGCGCCAGCAAAACCAAGCACGAGATGAAATATCCATAAGTACCCATCGGCCACCATGTCCCATTCGCGCTTGGGAATTCGCCACAGAAAATCCATCCAATCCTGCAACAGCCACCCAAGCCCCCAGAATGAACAGCAAATCAGTGAGAAAATGCGCGCATCGCTTTTCGTTTCAGGCCGCCGAATCAGCGCCAGCAGCTTCCCCGGCGCAAACATGAACGGAGATCTTCAATTTCAATATCCGTGGGTGCTGGGCTTGCTGGCACTGCTGCCGGTCTATGCCTTCCTGCGTGGCCGTGTCGGCAAGCATTCCGCGTTGCAGTTTTCCAGCGCGGAAATTGCCCGCGCCGCCGGTGCCACCGCGCGCGCCGCCGCCGGACGATTGATGCTCTTCTTGAGATTGCTGGCCGTCGCACTCAGCATCATCGCCCTGGCCGGACCGCGCTTTGCCAATGACCGCACGGAAACGCAGGCCAGCGGCGTGGACATCATGCTGGCGCTGGATTTGTCCTGGTCAATGATGGCGCTCGACATGAGTCCGCCCGGCGAATTCGTCACGCGCTTCGACATCGCTTCGGGTGTGCTCGAAGATTTCGTGCGCAAGCGCCCGAGCGATCGCATGGGGCTGGTCGTTTTTTCCGCGGTGCCGTATCTGGCGAGTCCGCTGACACTGAATCACGATTGGCTCGTCGAGAATCTCAACCGCATGCACATCGGGATGATTCGCGAGTTGGGAACCGCCATCGGCGATGCCACCGCGTCGGCGGCGAAGCGTCTCAAATCCAGCAAAGATGCGAAGAGTCGAATCATCATCCTGCTCACGGATGGCGACAACAACCGCGGCGAAATCGATCCCATTCCCGCCGCTCAACTGGCCGCCGCCCTGGGCGCGAAAGTTTACACGATCGGCATCGGCGTCGAGGCGCCCTGCCAGTTGCCGCTCTTCGATCCGGGCACTGGTAAACTGATGTTGGACGCCAACGGCAATGTGCGCTGGACGCTCATGTTGCAGCCGGCCAACTACTCGGTTCTGGGAAAAATGTCCGCACTGTCCAAAGCAAAATCGTATCGCGCCAAAAACCGCCGTGAACTGCAGAACATCTACAATGAAATCGATCGCCTGGAAAAAACCGAAGTGAAGCTGCGCCGTTACACACTTTACACGCCGCTGTTTCAATGGCCGCTCTTGACCGCGCTGGGTTTGTTCGCCGTGGAGCTGATTTTATCCAACACCCGCTTTCGCCGCATTCCATGACGAGCCCTGCCCATCCCCATTTCGCGGAGCCGCAATGGCTCTGGCTGGCGTTGCTCGCGCCGCTGCTCTTGATGGCGCTCCAGGCTTACGCGGCACGGGCGCGACGGCGGCAATTGAAACGTTTGGCCGCGCCGGAAATCGTCGCGGAGTTGACCCGCTCGCACAGTAGGATTCGGCGCGCGATCAAAAACGCACTGGCAGTTCTGATCGTCGCTGGAATCGGTCTCGCCTTGGCGCGTCCGCAATGGGGCATGCAGGAATTCGCCACGCAGGAAATGGGCGAAGACATCGTGTTCGCCGTCGATTGTTCACGCAGCATGCTGGCGGCGGATGTTTCGCCCAATCGCCTGGAACGCGCCAAACTCGCCGTTCTGGAATTTGTAAAGCGACATGGCAAAGGGCGCGTCGGGCTGATCGCCTTTTCCGGCCAGGCGTTTCTGCAATGTCCATTGACCTACGATTACGACGCGTTCGACGAAGCGCTTGAGGCACTGGACGACCGCACCATCGCCGTTCCCGGAACCGACATTGGCCGCGCATTGGACGAATCCTTTCGGGCCATGGAGAAAGAGCATCCGCGAAAGATTCTGGTGTTGATCATGGACGGCGAGGACCTCGAGAAATCCGGCGTGCGCACGGCGGAAAGCCTGGCCAAGAAAGGCGTCGTGGTCTTCACACTGGGCGTCGGCACCGCGTCCGGTGCTGAAATTCGCGTGCTCAACGCGCAGAATCAGCCGGAACTGTTGCGCGACAGCAAAGGTCAAACGGTCCGCAGTCGATTGGATGAAACCACGCTGCGCGCGATCGCGCAGGCCACCAAAGGAAATTATTTTCCGCTCGGCCCGCTCGGTGAAGGACTCGCGAAAGTCAGGCTCGCCGTGGAAGCGACCGATTCGGATGCCAGCCCAGTGCCGGTGCGCAAGTTGGGCGTCGATCGGTTTCATCTGTTTGTGGCAATCGCACTGGTTCTGTTGGTGGCGGAATCTTTGATCGGCACACGCCGACGATCCGTGCGAACAGAAGCTGCGCCGGCTGGATCCGATGTTAAGCTTTAAGAAATGAAACGTTCGCGACGAGAAAACGAGGTTCGGTTGAAGTTTGCGCTCGCAACGGCGGGCGCAGCGCTTTTGCTGACTCTTCGCGCCTCGGCTGCCGAACCGGTTTTCATGCCCTACACGAACGTCCCGGCGGAGGCGATCGATCCCGTGCAAGGTTCCGCGCGGGACGCTTTCAATCTCGGGACGCGCCAGTTGCGCGACGGCAAACTGCGCCAAGCCGAAGCGTCGCTCCAGGCCGCCCTGGCCAAGCAGGAGGAGAAAATTCAACCGCCCGCGCTCTACAATCTCGGCGAGGTGCGGTTTGCCCAGGGCGTGGAAGAGTTGAAGCAAGCGCCCGAAGGCAAACCGCTGGCTCGTCAAGGTCAGGCCATGGCGTTGAGCGCGGAGTTTGCAACGATGGAAGCCGCCCGCGCGCTGGCAGGGAATGACGTTCAGACGATGCTAAGCGCCTATCTGAACGGACGCGGCACACGGCGGGAATTAAAGGCCGCGACAAAGGCGATCCGCCGGGCGCTCGATCAATACGGCTCGGCTTTGGGCCGATGGCAGCGGTCGCTCGACGATTTCAAAAGCGCGGCGGAGTTGAATCCCAAGGACACCAACGCCCGGCACAACGCGGAGTTGGTGGAACGCGCGATTGCCAAATTAATCGACAGCATCAAGGAGATGCAGCAGGCCGCCGCGCAAATGGCCGCCGCCGATCAGGGGTTGCGCCAGAAGCTGAAGGAACTTGGTGGAAAGATTCCGGAGTCGCTCATGCCGCCGGGCGCCAAGGGTGTCGAGGGCGACGAAGATGAAGGCGAAAATGGGCAGGAACCGCCGCCCGAACCGCAGCCTGGCCAGGCGGAAAAGGAATCAAAGGACGGTAAAGAGATGCATCTCTCACCGGAAGAAGCCGGCTGGCTGCTGGACGGTTTCAAACTCGATGGCGATCGTCGCCTCCCGATGGGACAAGGCGAACCCGCTCAACCTAAAGACCGCAAAGGCCGCAACTGGTGAAGTCTTCCGTGAAACCATCTTTGCCCAATCGCAACGCTTTCCAAAAAGGTGGCACGGCGCTCCGTCGGTTGGCCGTCATCGCTCTTGGCGCGTTTCAAACGGCGATTGGATCCGCACAAACTCCGGCCACACCGGCCCAACCGCCGCAGATCGATCCGCTGCTTCAACTCATGGTTTCACAACCGTCGATCGAAGTGATGACCAATGTCGAAGTGGCCGCGCGCTTCGATCCGCCTCAGGTCAGGCCGGGTGAGAAATCGATTTATCGCATTACCGTCAGTGCGCTGACCGATTCCGTTCAACTGCCCGAAAAACTGATTGCGCCGCCGCCGCTTGAATTGCAGTTCAGCGCCCGCGGCCAGACGCTAGTGCCGGTGGAGAGCAAACTGAAACCTCAAACGGCCATCAACTATCACGCGCGGGCCAACAGCGCGGGCACTTTCGTTGTTCCCGAATTCGAAGCGCAAGTTTATGGACAGCCTGTGAAAATTCCCGCCGCCCGGCTGGAGGTGCTTCCCGAGGCGCCGCAAAATTCTTCGGCTTCGCTCGAGATTGACTTGCCGGAAACCAACATTTACGTCGGCCAGGCGGTCAATGTTCGCGTGCTCATGCGGGCGTCGCCTTCCAACAGCATCCAAGCCATTCAGGACATGCGTTTCAATGGTGAGGGATTTCTCGTGGACCAGGGCGCGTCGCGTCAGACCATCACGATGCTGCCGTATCAAAATCGCACCGTGGCGACTTACGTTTACGAGTCGCGCCTGACGCCTTTGACGGCGGGTTCAATTCAGTTTTCTGCGCAAGGTTTCACGGCGGGCAATCGTTTCAGCGGTGCCATTCGCATTCAAGGTCAGGTGATTATTCCCGGTGGCGTGCCGCAATTTGTGCTGTTGGATTCCGATCCGGTGACGCTCCAGGTTCGGCCCTTGCCGCGCTCGGGCGAATTGCCCGGGTTCACGGGCATGATCGGCGCCTTGAGCTGCGATTCCTTTCAACTCTCCACCAACCGCGTTCGCGTTGGTGAGCTGGTCAAACTTTCCGTGACTATTCGCGGCGACGGAAATCTGGCGCGCCTGGTGCCGCCACCGCCGCCGCTTTCCAGCGAATGGCAAGTGTTCGCCGCTGAAACCGGAGGCCCGCCCGCGCCAATTCCGGGAACGATGCCGGGTCCGCGCAATTTCAGCGTATTCACCTACACCTTGATTCCACTCAGCAAAGACGCGGTCCGCACGCCGGCCATTCCCTTCAGTTGTTTTGATCCAAAGCAGGCCGCTTATGTGGACCTCACGATTCCGCCGTTGCCGATCACGGTGCTGCCGGGAAACGTCAGCGTCGATTCCGCTGCGCTTACGGCCATGAATGCGCCGGCTGCACCTGAGGAGAAAAAACTCAAGCTCAGCGATTTGGCGGTGAGCCCGGGCTGGTCCGACAGCACTCTGCAACCGC
>JBQCEJ010000594.1:0-3306 GCA_051960355.1 Verrucomicrobiota bacterium
TCACGGTCTGGAAATCTACGACAAATCCACGCTCAAGGGGTTTAGCCATGGCAATCTTCATTTCCTTGGTGCTGGTTTTCGCCAGCCGCTTGGACGGCAACAGCCGTTCCATTGATACTATGTGGCGGACGGAATCGGCCATTGCTTTTCCGGATGCCTGGCGGGCCTGCGGCAACGATCTCATCTGCTTTTCCGCAAGCGGCATTGGCACCTGCTCGATCAGGAACTGTCTTCCTTCGAGCTTCAGCCACTGCTTTGTGACGGGAATCCGTTGGTTACGCTTGTTCTTATTTCCAAGCTCAAAGGCTTGTCCGGCTCCAATGCGCATGGCCCCGAAATCCAAATCCACTGTGGTTTTCCCTTCAGCAGGCCTTCCAACCGCCCGTTGGATTATCCGTGGTCTGGGTGATTCAAAAACTTCCGTCAACACCTGAAGCACGGTCGAATCGGAATGAAGCCCATATGCTTCGGGCGTCGCCACAGGTTGTTCGTTCAGAATAATGTCCTGCTCGCATCCCAACCGTGTATAGGTGTATCTGACGCTTGCCTTTATATCAGTGAAAGCATTCGGGTATGTCACCACGTTAGGCTCATGCAGTTCGCCGATGCTGTTGGTTGTTTCGGCAATCAAAACGCTTTTGCCTGTTGCCGTATCAAAGTAACTCAATCCCAGAACCCGGAACCTGAACCATTGGCCGCTCGCATCTTCGATTTCCACCTGCCCGTCATATATATCTGGGGGGAATATGACTTTCTGCTGCCCTTTCGTTGCAGCAGCCCCCGCCCCATTAGGCAAAAGCTCCAATTCCTCCACACTTTCCAACCACTCGCCGTTTTTCCCTTTGTAATGCATACCCGTCGCCAGTTCCGTATAGCGATGCACATGCGGGCGCTTCTCCCCGTCCGGCGTGATTTCATACTCAGTGCGCTCCCACACGCGATGATTTGCTCCACGTTCGATAACACTGAAGTCCGCTGATTTGTTTACTGGAACGGCGGCAGGGGACAGGCTCTGCCCAAAACTCTGCGCCGCCACCATTGCGGCCAGCACAATTCTCACGCTGGGTATTTTCATACATTTAAACGGTTTCTCGGCTCCTGAATGAATTTGATCTCCGCAATTTTCTGCACAACGAACGGGCAAGATTCTGCACAGATCCGGGGTTTTACCTACAGAAATGAGTTATGTAATAGCGACACTTGTTACGTAACAGCGACATGCGTCAGGAATTTCGGTGGAGAAAAGCAAATTCTGAGGGGGTCATTCCCACGACGCTCTTGAATTGATAACAGAAATGCGAGGCGTGCTTGTAGTTCAGATCGAGCGCGACCTTTTTGACCGGCTCGCGTGCCAGCAACTTCACTTTGGCTTGAAAAACCTTCAGTTCGATCAGCCATTCCTGCGGAGAACATCCGAGAGTCGATTTAAATAATCGCTGAAGCTGCCGCGGGGAAATCCCACAAAGATTGGCCAATATCCTCCCGTCGTAATTGGCCTGAATAGCCAAGCGCTCCAGATTCTCGCGCTGAAAAGATGATTGCACCCACATGATTTTGAATTCTGAACGTCCACACGCCCTCTAATCGCAAAACTTTGGTCTGCAAGGGTTAATACGGACCCATGCGCCAAATCTTTCACCAGAGACTTGATTTTTATTCGAGCTAATTACTCCCCACCATTACATTAACACGCCTGATCTTAGGTATTCCAATTCCACCCAAGGGACGCGAAAATTCTAGCCAAGCACGCCAATCCAATATCGCCGGCATGCAGGCCGATGCCCTAATGGAGCGGCGGTTCGCCAAGCAACGCGTTGCGGCTTACACCGCGCTCGCGTTTGCGTTCGTCTGGATTCCTGCATTCCTTTTCTTGTTTCTCACATCCCCGCGAATAGAGGCAGGTCCGCAAACTCCTCTGGAACGGCGCGCACATCAGTAAGGCGGCGAACGGGCCGGAATTCCGGCCGCAGGATGTTAGCCATGGGCGGCGCAGCCTGAAGGCGTGCGACTACAGCGGTTTGCGTGGCGGGCACGTGACCCCAATTCTTTTGGGCAGCCGCCAATCCGGCGCGCAGTTCCGGCCAGGCTTTGATCAACTCCCGCTCGTCGATCGTATCCTTGTTCGAGAAGTCGCGCCATGCGATCCGCAGCAGTTCGGCGTGGTTTAATTCCTCCACGTGCTTTTGCATGAGCTGGCCATCCAGCACCAGTTCCGCCGCGTCGGATTTCTCTTCCGCCTGCGCTTCCATCCGCAGATCAATGGAGCCGTTGCAGACGGTGCGATAGCTGTTCACATCCTTCGGACTGTTGATCCGGTAATAGCGATCGTCGCTTTGCAGCGTGAGGTCCAGCGCCCATTGATAGGAATAATGCACGCCGTTGGCACAGAGCGAAAAGCTGTGGCCGGCGGCCATGCAATCGGAATTGGCCAGCATGACCGGGATTCCGCCCGGCACGCCGCGTTTGAACTGGGCGGCCAGCTTGCCCCGTTTGGCTGGGCTTGTGCGACCGTCCATCACCAGATGGCGGACTCCCGCTTCATTCAGCCGTGCGCTCATGACATCGATGGAATCGAGAAACGTGTGGAAGATGATCACCTGTTCGCCGCGCTCCATGATTTCCTTGATGAGGTTCAACGTGGCCGCGAGTTTCGGCGTGTAGGAATAGGGACTGCGATAGAGCGTGAGCATCCGGTCGCGTTGCTGAGGTTTGGCGATCAGCGACGCGCTGGAAGGTTCGGCGGCGGCCACGCGCAGCGCCTGCAGTTGCGCGCCGATGGCAGGCTTGCCCTTGTGATCCGTGTATTTCGCGTTCAAGTGATACTGATACACCTGGGCCTGAAACGTCCCCATCGGCACGCGCAGCACATGACGATGCTTTTGCACGATATCCTCGCCGCAATCCTTCTTGCGTCGGCGGAGAATCACCGGGGCGAACAACTTCCAGAGCCGATGCACGTTGCAGACCTGCGGCGTGAGCTTGCTGTAGCGGCGATTCGACTCTTCTTCCTTGGTCAGGTTGCGCTCGCTCACCATGAACTCGTTGGCGAAATCCTCGCGGGCGTCCGCGGCATCGGGATACGGGAAGCGCGCATGGGCGTCGGGCAATCCACCGGTGCCCCACCAAGCCAGGCGGAACACGCTTGGCAGCCGGTTCTTGATCGGCGTCGCGGTCATCACCAGCCGGTACATTGGATTCAACTGGCGCGTGCCCGTGCCGATGATGGTTTCCTCGCCTTGAATCTTTGTGGCTTCATCCGCAATCACGACCGCAAAACAATCCTGACAGAGATCAACCAGCGCCGGG
>JBQCEJ010000595.1:0-3608 GCA_051960355.1 Verrucomicrobiota bacterium
GTGGTAACACCAAGGTCTTCAAACGTGAAACGCAGCTGCAGAGTATTGGTCAGCACCGTCAACACGGCGGGCGTGGAAGGGGTGCCGTCGCAGCTGGCACCAAAGGCCGTGCAGGCGAAGGTCGCGCCCGAATCGGCAAGGGTCAAAGGGGTGTAGTGCAGGACGGCGTTGGTCGCTCCGCTCACATTCCCGCCGTCGGCCAGAGGAACACCGTTTTTATTCCATCGATAGTGCAGATCGGTTCCTGCCACCTGGACCGAAAAGACCGCCGGCCAGCCTGGACTGACGGTCTGGTTCGCGGGCTGTCGTGTAATCACCGGTGACGAATTGACCGTCAACACGGCGGGAGCAGAAGCCAAGGAGCCGCAAGCTCCAGTGACCACCACGCGATATTGAGTGCCATTCTCCGTGGAAACGGTGGGACCGGTCGTATAGCTCGAGCCGTAGCTGGCCAGATCGCTCCAGTTCAGGCCATTGGTAGCCGATTGCCAGGAATAACTTAGGCCCGTGCCGGTGGCGGCCACGGAAAAGGTGGCGGTCTGTCCGGCGCACACGCTCTGGTCCGTGGGCGGCTCGGTGATGGTAAAGGAGGGACCGGTGGAAATTGATACGCTGACCTCGGTGGCGTTTGTCCCCGTCCCGAACTCGTTGGTCGCGGCCACGGTATAATAATACGTTTCGCCGACCGTTACGTTGCTATCCAGATAACTTGCTTCAGGCGAAGCAGCGTAGTTGGTTTCCGTGCCCGAAGTGCCAGAGCGGCTGATGAGGTAACCGGTCGCACCCTGAACCGGAGTCCAGGAAAGGGAGGCCTGGCTGTTACACCCCAAAGCGCTTAGCCCTTGGGGAGCAGCCGGCAGGAGCGATGCCTGGCGCACCGCCTCCAGGAAGGCGGCATCCGCCTCACCCACATAGAAACGCACCTCGTCCATCTCACCTTGGAAACCACGAATCCGGTCCAGCCGGTTGCCCAACAGGAAACTCCAGGCACCGGAAAGGTTGACCGCGCCAGCTTCAAAGTTGGTGCTGCTCATCAAGGCGACCGGAGCGGACTCGGAACCGCCGTAAAAGCTGAGCGTTGTTCCATTGTAAACCAGCGCCAAAAAGCTCCACTGCCCCACCGGCATGTCGAATCCTCCGTAGCTGGTGGTGGAGGTGACGTTGGTATTCACGAATGCCTGCACTGAGGTCGTAGTGGGCTGAAAATTGCCGTTGCCCAGCAGTTGCAGGTAGTTGGACCCATGATCAACAATCCCATTATTGCCCAGGGTGAAAAACCGGGGAAACCCGTTGGTCAGCAGGGATGAGCCCGGCTTGATCCAGAGGGTTGCCGTAAAACTGCCAATGCTGCCGAAGATGGAAGCTGTGTTATTGGTCGAGTAGGCCACCGGCCCGGTCCCACCCTGCTTGACCGCCGCTCCGAAGTCCAGTGCCCGCCCCATACCGGCCACACCCGCCCCGGCAGCGGTGTGCAGGTCGGCCGCGGTTCCCCCGCCATTGACCAATCTCAATACTGTACCCGACACCGCATCGGTAGTCGTGGTTCCGTCATCTTCAAACGCAAACTGCAGCTTCAGCTCTTGTGCAGAAGCTCTGCTGGGAGCCCATACAGCGGCCGTAACCGCCACCACGAGGGCGATGGCAGCAGACGTCAGATGTGAATGACGGAAAAACGCGGGAACATTTCGTTTCATAAGCTAAAGCGGATGATGGTTGCTTTTTCGACGAGTTTGTACGGGCTCATTTGACAGTCGCATCTTGCCCGAATCGCCCAAGCCCGCTATTCCCATATTCATGGGGGAAGGGAACCCGGCCAAACGCGCTGGAAGTCCATTTCAGGAGCCGGCGTTTTACCTACCGACACGCCATGTTTAAGGCCACATAGCTCCGTCTAATCCGTCTGCGCCTGTAGTAACCCCGCCAGCTTTTCGACACTGAACAGTCTGAAGCTCACTGAAACACGGAGGCACGAAATACTACTATTTATACTACTCTACAGGTGACGAAACTGAGGAAATTCAAAGACCCCTTGATTTATTGGTGCATCCGGAGGGACTCGAACCCCCAACCTTCTGATCCGAAGTTGGTTAGTGGAGGGTGTTGTCCAGTCGTGACGAGACGCATTAAGTTGTAAATCCCCGAATTTTCCAATATTTTTCACTTTCACCCTAAACTGGATGCAACTGGATGCAACCACTCAAAACCGAAAAATTGGCCAAGCAGTGGCCAAGCAATGAAATAGCGGCATGTCTAACACAGAAGGTGATTCCGAGAGTTCGATGAGGGTTGCGTGCCAGTCTACGCTGATCACAACGGAACTCGATATCCAGTAAGTTTTTACCCGTTTCCGTCCCCGGGCGCCGTTGCAGATGGATTCCTTTACCGCCCGCGATCAGGCAAAATCATGAACACCAATAAAGCCATCGGGCCGAAACAAACCGATAGTAAAACCCAGGCAGGATGATACCCCTTGGCCTTCAGATAGCACCAGAATCCGACTTCAAACATGAGACAGCCAAAAAAAACCAGCACCCGCCCCAAGTTTCGGTACGCGTCCGATTGCGTCAGCAGCAGGTAAACGCCAACACCTCCAAACACAACCGCAGCAATCGTTGCGATATTGCTCAACCTGTTTTGGAGCGCTCGCTTATTATTCTTCATTTCCACGAGTCAATTGCATGCAGCCAAAGTATTCAAAATATACGTTCCAACAGCCAGCGTTTCAGAGGCACGGTTTACGCTATCGCGGTATGTAACCAGCAATCAAAGCAGCTTTTGCAGAGCCCAGAAAGGGGTCAGTTCCCGGGACTGACCCCTTCATGGTACTTGTGGCGGGCGCTGGAACTGCCGAAATGACCGACCGCAACCAGCATCCTTTCGTTCCCGGGCCCGAATGATTCATCTGAAACCGGAGCGCGAGTTCTAAAGTCGCATGCGTTTCACCATCACTGTTTGGACTTTTACTCGATTGAATCGAGTACGATGCGTAGCACCGGCGTATTCCAAAAAGCTGCTCAACACTTCTGTTCGTTGAGACAGATTCGCCTTGAAAAGCACTTGAAAATAATTGGCCGATTTTACCCCAGCAATCTCGCCCGAGACAATGTCGGATGTTTCGCAGCCGAGCTGATGCGCAAAATTCCGGAGCGTTACGGACTTAGGCCGCGATCTACTATACACGTGGAGCAGAATCGTGGACTGCTCTTGCGAAAACATTGCGAAGCCTTCGCTAAATCTGCATGCACTTGCCACATTTTCTGCCGAATTCAGCTCTCTCAGGATTCGCTCTCGAATTGACATTGCTTTTTTGTCACCACGGGCACCAAGGTGGAATCCAGCAGCCGCAGTCCATAACAATGTAGATATCTCCCCCTAACTTTGTAATCGTACATTTCAGGGCAGGAACCGCATGCCTGGCCTTGCACTCGGGTATGCAATAAAGGGCCACCCACGTTAGAGGACATGGAACTGGAATACCAGGAACTGAGATTGTGCCATAGGGATCAACAGAGTCGAGTGGCCTGTTCGTCACGAACGTAAAGAGGTTAGGACCATCTGCACGCTCAGCTATGGGAACATACGTCATTTTGAGAGAACCGGCGCGCAAG
>JBQCEJ010000596.1:0-3935 GCA_051960355.1 Verrucomicrobiota bacterium
GAGTCCCGTTCACGACCAGTGTTCCGTTATTCACGATTGTGCCGCCGGTGTAATCCTGGTTTGCGCCGATCACCCACGTGCCGACGCCGGCTTTCACCAGCGCAGTGGTGTTGACAGCGGAATTATCCACGATTTTTCCGGCAATGGTGTTGGCATCCGTGTTGGTGCCGGTGAGCGTCAGCGATTTCGAACCCGCACCTGACGCGGCGAAGTCGCTGGTGAACGTGATCGGGCCAGTGCCGGAGGCATCCAGGATACCGCCACCCGTTGAACCCGTCAGGTCGATGGGGCGGTCGGTGGTTGCAGTCGGGCCGGTGTATCGCAATGTCGCGTTACCCGTGCCGCCGTTGTTGACCATCTTGATCAATCCGCCAGTCGCGTTGGTGGGTTGTCCCAAGGCGCTGGGAGCCGGGCTGCTGTAGCTGCTGATGGAGTTCACGCTCAGCACGCCCGCGATGCACCAGGTGTAACCGGAATAGGTATTCGTGCCGCCGAGGGTGACCGTGCCGGTGCCCCACTTCCAGAGCGTCAAATCACCACCGCCGCTGTTTTGAATCAGGCCGGAGAAGGTGCCGCCGCCATTGTTCCTGCCCAGTTGCAGCGTCAGCCCGGTGGCAGCCGTGTTGTCAACCGTGCCATCGCCGGAAAGAGAATTGATATAAGTCCCTTTGCCGTTCACATCCAAAATGCCCGGGCTGTTGATCACAACATTTTTTCCAGGATCCGCTCCGAAGACATTCGCCACGCCGGACTGAAGGACGCCATCGCTGATCGTCGTTCCGCCCGTGTAAGCGATCGCTTTCGAAATCACCAGGGTGCCGCTCGTGGTTTTGTTCAGTGCGACCGCTCCGCCGAGAGTGACGCCGGTAACCGTGCCGTTCTGCATTTCAAAGGTGCCACCGGTATTGACGGTGAGCGTGGACGTGCCGCTGCCGGTAATCGCGCCATTCGCCAAGGTGACCGTTCCGACCGTGTCATTGTGACTGGCGCCCAGGTTGAAAACAGCAGAGACCCCGTTGATCGTGAGCGGGCTGGTGTCGGCAATGAAACCCGTCGCCCCTTCCGTCAAGGTGCCGCCAGAAATGGTTGTCGAACCGGTGTAGGTGTTGGTGCCCGAGAGCGTCTGAGTGCCGCTGAGAAGTTCGATCGACAACTTCTTCGTGCCAGCGCCCAGTGTATCGACGAGCTGGCCCACGAAGGTGTAACCGCCGCCATTGATTTTCAGCAGCGAATCACTGTTGGTGCTGCTGTTGCCGACGGTCGGCTTGTTGGGCGTCACGGCGCAATCCAATCCGGCGATGGTTTGGTTGAAGCCCGCGAGATCCAAAGCGCCGCTCGTGTCGTTGCCCCAGTTCACTTTTGCCGTCGTCGCGAGCGCATCGTTGTCACCCAAAGTGAATCCGCCGTTGGCACCCTGAATGATTGTGGTGGTCCAGCTGTTGTTCGTCGAGGCCACCGTCCAGGTCGCCGCGCCGTTGAGCTGGAAGACACCGGCAATGTTCACCTGCCCGGCAACGAGACCATAATTCCCCGCCAGACCGCGGAAGCTGATGCCGCCCGTGTGAGCCGGTCCGGAAATGGAATTGCTGATCGCCAGAAGCGAACCGGGGTCACCGGAATTGTTGAAGTAAAGATGGTTGTTTCCCGCGCCGGTGATGGTGATCGGACCGCTCAACGTGTTGTTGCCATTGGTGCTCAGGAACGCTTCACGTCCCGTGGTCGAGTCCATGACAATGGCGTTGGTAACGGTGATGCCATTGGCGAGAACCACTGTGACGGCTGATGAGGTGACGCTGGACTTCAAAGCCAGCGGGCCGGTGCCGATTGCAGCGGAGTTGGCCAGGGCGAGCTGTGTTCCGGCCGGCCCCTGCAGCGTGGTGCCGCCCGCATAACTATTCGCGTTGGCGATTCTCAAGGTGCCCGAACCGTTCTTGACCAGGCTGTTGGTGCCCGCAATCGCCCCAGCGCCGCTGAAGGTGTAGCTGTTGGTGGAAATCACGGTAACCGAAGCCGGCGAAACCGTGGTGGTGATGTCCACGTTCAAATTCGTCGTGGTGTCGTCAAACAGAACCGCGTCGTTGTCTTGATAAGCAATCAAGGGAACGGTGGAGCCGGTTTCCACCCAGTTCAGGCTCGTATTGATGTCCCACTGATTGGCCACGCCATCACCCAACCAGCTCTTGGAAGCAATCGGCCCGCTGACTTGCAAGATCACCCGGTTCGGGCTGCCGGTTTGATAAATGATGGAGTAGGTTTTGGGCGAAGGGCTCGCAACCGTGAAACTCGCGGGACTGCCACCGAGTGCGCCGGTCACTTCCAGCAAGGTATAATCGCCGTTGGCCAGCGGTATCACATTGGACAACGTGATCGTCGTCACGCCGGTCGGCGTGAGCGCTCCGGCGACTTGAATCTTGTCACCATCCAGAACGCTGTTGATGTCAAACAACAGTTCACTGTTGTTCAACGTCAGGTCGCCACCCACGGAAAGTGTCGCCACCGCGTTGCCGGCACCCGCGCCGAGTTTGGCGCCACTTGCCACCGCAACGTTGCCGCTGCCCAGACTGGTTGCCAGAAGCGTGCCTTCACTGGCGACTGTGCCGCCGCTGTAAGCATTCGCGCCGGTAAGGGTGAGCGTGCCCGCACCGGCCTTGGTCAGAATACCGGCTTCGGAGGGCGCGTCTTCCAATGCCTGGGGAATGGTGATGTTTTTATTGCTGTCCACGTTGAAATTGGCGCCGTTGGCCGTGAGCGTGACTTGCGTCAGATTGCTCAGGTAAGCCGCACTCGCCGCATACGGTCGAAGCGTGCCACCATCGAATGCCAGTGTGACCGTCGAGCCGCTCCCGCGAGTCGTCGGAAAGGCCGGCAGGGTCACGTCAGCGGTGCCGCCGATGGTCATCGCCGCAGTGTCGGTGCCGAGACAGAGCCGGGCGAAGTTGCTGTTCGTGAACGTGCCCCCCACGAGGGTCAGGGTCGCGCTGCCGCCCGTGCCACCGGCTTTGCTGCCGAGCGCCAAAGTGCCGATGCTCGCCGAACCGCCGCTTTGGTAGAATGTTCCGCCCGTGTTGTTCGGCGTGCTGGAGCCTTCAGAACGTCCGATCTGAACGCAGCCGCTTGAGAGGTTGAGCGAGGCGGACCCGCTGAGGTTGAAGATGCCGTAAGTATCCGCGTTGACGCCCAAGAGTATGCCGCGGTTGCCACTGGCAAAGCCTGTGATGCTGCCACCGCTCATGTTGTAAACGCCGACATTACCAGCGATGGTGCCATTGCCGATCAACACCTCAGAGCCACTCGTGAAGGAGATGTCGCCGCCGGAATGATTCACGATCCCGTTGGTTCCGGTCGTGCTGTTACCCACGACGAGGGCGTTGCCACCAAATGAGAAATTCCCCGCCTGCAAATTCATCGTCGCGAGATTCGCATCCACTCCGACATTCAACCCACCACTGTTCGCGGTGCGATTGCCGGAGAGGGTCAGAGTTCCACCGCGCACGGTCGTTGCGCCGCTGTAGGTGTTGACACCGGAAAGCGTCAGGGTCCCGGCGTTCGTTTTGGTGAGGGAACCGGTGCCGCTGATTTCATTCGCATAGGTCAGGTCATCCGAGCGGTTGAAGACGAGCGCGCCGTTGTTCACGATACCCGCCGAGTTCCCGATGCTGCCGGAAGTGCCGCCATTGCCGATGCTCAAAGTGCCGGCGGAAATCGTGGTGACACCGGTGTAAGTGTTCGTGCCGAGAAGAGTCAAGGTCCCCACCCCGTTCTTGGTCAAACCGTTCGTGCCGGCGATCCCTCCCACGCCGCCAAAGACATAGTTGCTGGCAGTATTGATCGTAAGCGACCCGGGCGAAACCATGGTGGTGAGATCCACCGTCAGATTCGTGCTCGTGTCGTCAAACGTTACCCAGTCGTTATCGACGTAGGCCATCGGATCAACG
>JBQCEJ010000597.1:0-2420 GCA_051960355.1 Verrucomicrobiota bacterium
CCTGCGAGCAAGTCGGGAAGATTCTCCAGCGCATTGACGCCATCGTTCAATGTGCGAAAAGCCGAAAGCCCGCGGCCTTCCGCCGAGACATCGAGCCGGACGCGTTCACGCAGCTTGCCGCCCCAAATGACCGGCTGCAATTCACCCGCGCCGGACGGATCTTCGAAGGCCGGCCCGCGGCAAAAAATCACGGTTCCCGCGCGATCCTTGACGTATTGATCCAACACAGCGAGAGGCAACCGCTTCCCTGAATCGCCCGTTTTCAAGACGAACGGCTCGGCGGAACCGTTTGGAAAATCAACCTTGGACTGAGAAGAAGCCGCCACCTGATCGACCGAACGGCCCAGCAGAATCACATCGTACGCGGCAAACTGTTCGAGCGTTTCCGGAAAATGAAACGGCGCGGTGTTTGGATTTTTTCGAATCAAACGGACGCGATCTTTCCCGTATTGCAGCAACGCGTCCACGTCGAACTTGTCGTTCCGCATCAGCGAACGTTGCAGAAAAGTCGTGTCCCAATACGGATCGCCTTCCACCAGCAACACGCGAATCTGCTGATCAATCACGTTCAGATACGTGATCGCGCTGTTATTGGCGGCATCGGTTTCATTCTCCAGCGGCTGCACGCGAATCTCATATTCGTATTGGCCGATCTCCGGCTCGAGGACTTCGAATTCGACCGGCAATTCCTGAAGCTCGCCCGCATTTACGAGTTTGGTCTGAACGACTTTTCCCGCGCGCAGCAGTTGAACTTTCAAATCTTCCAGTTCGCAACCAATCAACCGGAGCCCAGCGCTCACACGCGCTTTCTGCTTCACGTAACAATACGGCTGGAAGCTGCTGATGCGCGCCGCCCCGTCGCGCACTTTTCCCTGCCGTCAAAAAGCGACCGCGTAAATCGGAACCTGGCGCGCCCGCGCCGCAGTCCCGGTCTTCACCGGGTTGACTAACTCCAAATCATGGCCGTCGCTCAGCAGGATGACCGCATTCACCGCCTCACCGGCGGAAGAACTGTTCAACAGCGTGTTGACCGATTTGTGAAAACGGGTGGACTTGCCCTCGGCCGACAAATCCAAAATCGATTTCTCGATCGGAACCGCGTCGTCGCTAAAGCCGAATAGTTTCAAACGCGCATCAGCGGTCACGCCGTTCTGCGCGGCCGCGCCCGATTCAATCAAAAGGTTCCGCGCAGCATCAAAACGGCTTTCACCCTGGACATCGCGCTGCTTCATGCTGAGCGACGTGTCGAGAGCGATGACCGTCACGCGTTCTTGCGTCGGCGGCGGCAGAAATTCCCGGCGCGAAGGTTGAAGCAAAAGCGAAAGAACCATCGCAATTCCGGCGAGACGGAACAGCAGCAGCGCGAGATTTCTCCAACGTCCCGCCACCGCGCCAACCTGGAAGCCTAACCACAGCGTCAGCGCCAGCATAACGATGGCGAGCAAAACAATCACCGGCACTGGCAAGATTGGATCAAACACCAGATCGTTGGCCGCGAGTTCGTTCACACCGCCTTCCTCCGGATTAGAAACTGGAAACCACTCTCCAGCAGCAGGCAGACCAGCGCGGCGATCACAAACCAGTGAAACACGGGCCGGCCTTTGGCGAGTTCGTCGAAGTCCTCGGCGCCCGCGACAAAATGAGCTTCATGGTTCTCCGCAAATTCCTTGGGCAACACGTCTTTTTCAATCGGACGCAGATCGGCTTCGTCCGCGCTGGTGTTGACGCCAAAGGCATAGAGCGGACGCGGCGCACCGAGCGTGTAAAAACCCAGTTCCTCGGGCGTGAACGTGATGCTGCAACGCTCGCCCTTGAGTTCACGTTTGACCATCAGGTGCGCTCGCGAAGGGCTGATGAAATCCTGGTTCAATTCGGCGCGCCAGATTTCGGTCTGAAGCGTTTCGCCGATCGTGTGAGCCGCCGGTGGAGGTTCTTCGGACGACACGGCTTTGACCAACTCCTGCATCCAAGCCGGGAAGATCCTCTGGCGTGCCAGATTGCTGGAAAACTCAGAGGCGGAGAAGTTGAGCAACAGCAACGTTCCCAACCCATGATGCACCTCGGCCAGCGCAGGCGTGTCATCCGTGTAATTTAGAAGCACACCGCCAGTGCTGGTTGCCGCGGCTTGGTAGTAATCGTAGAACTCCAGGAGTGCGAGATCCTGCCGCGTCGCGCCCTGGAAAATTTTGAGATAGCGCGACTTGAAATCGCCTCGCGCAATTTGCTGCGCACCGGAAACGATGTTGGTCGCGCTCCGATGTTGCGCCAGCCGCAGCGGCATGGTGTTCGCCCCCAGGAACGTCTCAATCGAAGCCAGGTTCTCCGGTTCCGCGGGACCGTCGAGAAAGTAAATCAACCCACCGCCTTGAAACAAAAACTTGGCCAGCACTTCTGCCGCTTCGGGGCCCAACCGATTGATC
>JBQCEJ010000598.1:0-5410 GCA_051960355.1 Verrucomicrobiota bacterium
GTCGCGCTTGCTTTGCCGCTCTGGTTTCCTTGGGCGCTTCGGCCAACCGCAAAGTCGCTTGGCCTGAATTACGCCGCCTACGAACGGAATGGATACGGGCGGTTCTCCCTCTCCAACGTGGTCTGGACCACTCGTTCAGGAGCCTTCCATGCGAATCGCGTGGCAGCGTTTCTTCCCACCCGCTGGCTTTCAGGTCTGGTGAAACGCGAAACAACGACACCTTTCGTGCAGATCAGCGGCTGGGATTTCCGCTATCAATCAGCCTCCAACCAACCCACGTCCCACGCCGCTTCCGTTTACACGAATCTCAACCAGGTCGATTCCACTTTGGAAACGCTCGCCCCATGGATTCCAGCCGCGGCACTCACGAACGGAACGGTCCGCATGAACACATTGACCCTTCCGATTCCGCAGGCGCGCTGGACCAATGGCAGTCTGTCCGCCCGAGTCATCCTTCCCGAGAATCGTCCGCTTCAGTTGCAGGCCGGCTTCGTCGCGGGCCGTCCGATCACTTTTTCCGTGGAATCGGATGCGCTCCAATTGCGCGGTGATTTTTCCGTGGCCAAAACCGGAACCGGCTTGAGCGCGACCGGAATGTTGTTTTGGTTGAGTAACCGCATCGACCTTGCGGCCAGCTTTCCGCGTCACGGAGCCTTGCCGGAAACGGCGCAGGTAACAGCAGATTCGTTTGAAATCCCGGCCAAACTGCTCCAGCTCAATTCGTATCGCCAGCTCAGCGGTTCACTGAAAGCCAACTGGAGCCACCATCGTTTTGGAATCGATCTCCAGGCGCACGCCTCTCCGCCCTCGTCTGAACTGCCTCCGCTCAGTCTTGAAGCGCGCGTTTCGGGAGACACGAATTCCGCGCTCCTGGAAGCACTCAGTCTTTCCGCTCCCGGCTTGTCCGCGAATTTTTCACCCGGCACACGCATTCAATTCCAGCCGCCCTTTCTCACTCAACCCGCCGCGTTGACTCTTGCGATCAATCTCGCCCAGCAACCCTGGCTGGCCACCACCGGCACGTTGCGCGGCAACGCGATTCTTTTTCCGGCGCACAACGAATACCCGCGCATCACCTTTCAACTGACTGGCAACAATGTCGCGCTTTCCAATCTGCAAACCCGCACTTTGGAACTGGAAGGTGAATTCAATTGGCCGCGAGTCACGCTGGCATCGGCGCGTGTTCTCGCTGCCGAAAATTCATCGGCAACGTTGACCGGCAGTTTCGATCTGGTGAAGAAAACCGTGACTGGCGGCCAACTCGATTACGCGGGCGGCTTGGGCCGGGAACTTTTGCCCGCCGGCTATTCATTCGACCGCGCAACCGCACACGCGCAATTCAGCGGGCCTCTGGCAGCGCTGATTCATTCCGGGAAATTCGAGATCGTGCGGGCGCAACTTCCGCATGCCAAGCCGATGCAACTCAATGCGAATTGGACTGCGACGGGCCTAGCTTTCGATCCGATCCACCTGGCACTGAAATCAGGCAATGCGTCGCTGGCGCTCGCCGCTCAACTGAGTCTCAGCCGTGGCACAAACGCAGCGACCATTTCCGAGTTGCAACTGGAAACCAGCAAAGGCGATTCCTGGCGCTTGGAGAAACCCTTTCACGTCGCATTCAGAAAGCCTTTGGACAACGGAACCAACGCTTGGGCGCTGGATCTTGAACCGATGCAGTGGACGGGCGGGAACGGTTCGCTTGCCATTCAGGGCAAAATGGAATGGCCGGAACGCGGGAATTTTCGCATCGGCGCGCAAAATTTTGGCTCCGGCTTGTTGGCGGATTTCTTAAGCGCGACGAATTTCGAGGGAACGCTCCGCCAGTTGGCATTCCAAGGCGGTTGGACCAATGGACCGGTTGCGTTCCAGCTGGAAAGCAGCGCCACGTTCCAAGCGGGGTTGCCTTTTGAATCGCTGGCTGAGGTGAACATCAATGGCAGCGCGCAAGGCATCGCCATTCAGCAACTGTCGGTTTCCTCGCTGACCCAGACGGTCGTTCACGCGGAAGGCACGCTCCCGATTTTTCTCAAACCCGCCGGCACGGGCGACTTGGTACGGGTGAACATCAATGCACCGCTCCAGCTTCAGGCGTTCACGGAAACCAATTCGCTGCTTTGGGATGAACTCGCGCGCGTGAGCGGCGTGCAGATTGTTCAGCCGGATCTGCGCTGCAACGTGACCGGGACGTGGACCAATCCAAACGGCCGCGTGACGCTGACAGCGCAGCGCATTCAATTCACTCGCGCCAAACAGCCGCTGCCGGAGGTCAAGGAATTAGATTTCCGTCTCGACTTGAATCAACAGCAAGCCGCCGTTTCCCAACTGACGGCGCTCGTGGCCGGGCAACCCGTCACGGCAAGTGCCGCAATTCCGCTCGGCGGCTCTTTTTGGCTCGATCTCGCCCGACATCGAACTCTTCCCGATTGGCGCGGCGTCACGGCGCAGTTGCAAATGGAAAAAGCCCAGCTCGCAGCCTTTGCGGAATTGATTCCGGAAACGCTCGCGCCCCAAGGCGAAGCGAACGTGAACCTTCAACTCGCGCGCGGGGAACTGCACGGCGAGTTTTCGGTCACCAATGCCGCCACCCGGCCAATCGCCACACTCGGATCATTGCAGGAAATCCACGCTCGCATCCTGTTTGCCGGGCATTCTGTCGTGCTGACCAATGTCGCGGCAGAAATCGGTGGCCAACCCGTCACCGCGCACGGGAGCGCGGACTTGGGCGAAAGTTTTTGGCGGCACAAAGGCCTGCCCAATTTTCAACTCTATGCCCGTGGAACCAATGTTCCGCTGGTGCGCAAGCCCGGCGCTGTAATGCGTGCCAATCTGGACATCGCGATTACCAATTCCGCCGCCTCCAACACCTGGGTCACTGGAACGGTGAGGTTGCGTGACAGTTTTTTCCTGAGCAGTCTGGAAACGCTGGCTCCGGGCAAAACCGCCGGGCCAAAACGGCGTCCACCTTATTTCAGCATTGAGACCGAACCGCTGGCGCATTGGCGCCTGGGCTTGCAAGTCGAAGGCGACAAGTTCCTGAGCGTCCGAAGCCCGATTTTTCGCGGCAAGATTTCCACCACCTTGCGCTTGGAAGGCACGTTGAAAGAGCCGTTGGCATTGGGCGAAGTGCGGGTGGATTCGGGCGCGGTGACGTTTCCCTTCGGCAGTCTGGATCTCAAGCAGGGTTTCGTTTCGCTCACGAGCGGCAACCCGTTTCATCCTCAACTATTCGTCACCGCGGCGGCGCAACGCATGGGTTACGACATCAACATGGAAGTCACCGGTCCCATCGATCAACCCGTGGTCCAGTTCTCTTCCAGTCCGCCGCTCAGCTCGGAGCAGATTGTGTTGATGCTGACGACGGGTCAATTGCCGCAAGGCCTCGGCACCACGACAACGGGTCAACGCGCGCAAGGACTGGCGCTGTTCGTCGGAAAGAATCTGCTGACCGATCTGGGAATTGGCGGCGCGGGCGAAGGCCGCTTGACGATCCGTTCCGGCGAGCAGTTGACCGAAACCGGCCGCTCCACTTACCAAATCGAGTACAAGCTGACGGATACGTTGTCGTTGGTTGGCGAATACGACCGCTTCGACCAATATAATCTCGGGCTGAAGTGGAAGGTCTATTCCCGATGAAATCCTTCGCCTTAAGATCAATCCAGATCGTAGTGGCAAGCTGGCTTTTGCTCGGAGCCTGGAGTTTGGCCATGGCGGCCGAACCACCGCCACCCGCTCAATTGAAAATCTCAGGCTTCGGATTCTTCGGCGATCTGCGACTCAAGCAGATGCTGACGGTTCTTCAGCCAGGCAAAACCCGCCCGGAATTTTTCAGCGCCAGTTACATCGAAGATGCCGCCCTGCTCCTCACCTCGCGACTGCGCAATGACGGCTATCTGCAACCGGTGATCACGGCTGACCTGACGCTGGTCGACGGTCGGCGCATCTCCTTTGTCTGGGATCAAAACGCGACGCAGTTGCTGCCGCGGCCGCTCTCAGTGCGGAAAGCGCATTTCAAAATCGACGAAGGCGTGCTGTCGTATTTCGATCGGCTGGAGTTCTCCGGATTGGAAGCCATACCCGAGAAAAAGGCGCGGCGATACTTCATCGAAACCGTTGGATTGTTCTCTTTGAAACAGAACCGGATTTACTCACCGGACAAATTTGACCGCGGCTTGAGGAACCTGCAGGAAGAATTGCAGCGAATGGGTTTCCGCGATGCGACTGTCACGGCGGCGCAGCTTGAGCGCGATGATCGCACTGGCAAAGTCGATGCCGTCGTGCAGGTCAAACAGGGACCGCAATACGTCGTCGATTCGGTGCGATTGGAGGTTTATTTCGAAGACAATGCGCCGGTGGTCGTCCGCACGAACCGGATGAACCGGGCTTTTTCAGAATGGTGGAAATCGGATTATGCCGTCGGTATCAAAACGAATTTGTATCATTTCGGCTACCCCGACACGGCGGTTGAAATGACGACGCTTTCACAAATCAGCCAGTCAAATGAAGTTCATCTGGCCATGGAGGCGGTCGTAAAGACCGGACCGATCGTGCAAACCGGCACGGTCGAATTGAACGGGAATCAGCACACGAAAGAATCCGTTCTTCGCAGGCGGGTTCCGCTGCACGAAGGCGACCTGCTCGACCGGATCAAAGCCGAGCGCAGCCGGTATCGGTTGTCGCGCCTGGGTGTCTTCGACTCGGTGGAATTGAAGTACGAAAAGGTCGATGAACACACGCGCAACATCATCTACGACCTCAAGGAAGGAAAGCGCATCGGCGTGAGTCTGCTCATCGGCTACGGCAGCTACGAACAATTGCGCGGCGGCGTGCAATTGGATCAATACAACGTGTTCGGTCGCGCTCATCACCAGCAGTTGAAACTCACGCAATCCTTCAAATCGTCCAACGCGGATTACCTCTACACCATGCCGGAATTTTTCGGTGAAAACGTGGACGTCTTCGTCAATGGCTCCGGACTGCGCCGGGAGGAGATCTCCTTTACCCGGTTGGAATACGGCGGCGGAGCGGGCCTGCGAAAATATTTCCGCGGCGTCAACACCGACATGAGCATGCGTTACAACTACCAGATTCTAGAGGCGAATGGCGCGCAGACGAATTTCTTCCAGGACAGCGCGCAGAACTCGGGCGTCGGCGCCATCATCACCGACATCAACCACGATCGCCGCGACAACCCGCTTTACCCGCATCGTGGTTACCGGTTCTTCAGCAGCATCGAAATCGCCAGTGAATATCTGGCCAGCGAAGTAAATTATCAGCGCCTGGATCTTTCTCTTTCGTAGCACCTGCCGGTCAGCGAATCGCAATGGCTGCATTTCGGGGTAAGCCATGGTTTCGTTACCACGGCCGGAAGCGCCAGTTCGGACCTGCCGTTCAATCGACGCTTTTTTCCCGG
>JBQCEJ010000599.1:0-2223 GCA_051960355.1 Verrucomicrobiota bacterium
CTCTTCCGATCTGAGAGCCGTTCACCCAGGCGTCGGCGTTGTGTTGGCCATTCTTCCCGAGGCAAAAGCAGTTCAAAGCTGGTGCGCCCGATCAACTCGTCCTTGCTGTAACCGGTCAACTCGGAAAGCTGCGTGTTGGCGTAAATGATCCGGCTCTGTTCGTCGGTGATGAGCAATCCTTCGCCGAGGCTTTCAAGAACCGTGCGGAAGAATTCTTCCCGCTCGGGGCGATTGCCCTCCCAGAGTTTTTGGCTGCGCGTCAGCGTGGCGAGTTCAGTCTCGCCGAGGTTTTCCGTCTCCGATTCCAACGTGCTGGGATGGCTGGCAGTTTTCACCGGATCAAGATGGACTGAGTTTCCTGCGCGAGCAACGCTTTTGCGCTGCAACGCAACGCATCTGAGTGAAACAACGAAAGTGCGTTTCGATCCTATTAGCGCGGATGGATGGAAATCTGAGAATTCATTGAGCTTTTCGCATGATTGAACCCGCGTGAACTGGTTGGCATGGGCCTAGCAATAGGAGAGGAGAACGAAATAAACCAATTGAATTATGAGCCAAGTCACAAACGATCAACTCCTCGAAGCCTTTCAATGGCGCTACGCCACCAAGAATTTTGACGCGACCAAAAAGATTCCCGCTGAAACCTGGCGCACGCTTGAACAGGCGCTCGTGCTTTCGCCGTCGTCTTACGGCCTGCAGCCCTATCGCTTTCTGGTCGTGACGGATCCCGCCACGCGCGCGGAGTTGAAGCCGCAGTCCTGGAATCAGAGTCAGATCGTCGATGCCTCGCATCTGGTCGTCTTCACAGCGCGGACGAAAGTTTCAGCCGACGATGTGACTCACTTCATGCAGCGCATCAGCGCGGTGCGGAATGTGCCGGTCGATTCCTTGAAAGCTTATCAAGACGTGATCCTGGGCGACGTGGTCAACGGCGCGCGCGGTGCGGTGTCGCATGACTGGGCGGCGCGCCAGGCTTACATCGCGTTTGGAAATCTGATGACCACCGCTGCGCTCTTGGGCGTCGATGCTTGTCCGCTGGAAGGATTGGATCCCAAGGCGTATGACCGGATTCTCGGACTCGAAGGCAGCGGCTATTCGACCATCGCCGCGTGTGCGCTCGGCTATCGGGCGGCGGGCGACAAATACGCGAGCCTGCCGAAGGTGCGCTTTGAAACCAGTGAACTTATAACCCAAGTTTGAACAGAAAATTGACGGAATGTTCCAAGGTGACGTTATGTTCGTTGGGCGTTCCGTCGCAGTGGAGAAACAGTATGATGAACATTCGAAAAGCAAACGATCGTGGCCATGCCGACTATGGCTGGCTGAATACCTCTTATTCCTTTTCCTTCGCGGATTATCATGATCCGGAATGGATGGGCTTTCGCAGTCTGCGTGTGATCAATGATGACACCGTGGCGGGCGGCGGCGGCTTTGATATGCACCCGCATCGCGACATGGAAATCGTGACCTACGTCCTGCGCGGCGCATTGCAGCATCGCGACAGCATGGGAAACACGGCCCTGATGAAAGCGGGCGACGTCCAACGCATCAGCGCCGGCACAGGCATTCTGCATAGCGAATTCAATTACTCGCCGATTGAGCCCGTGCATCTGTTGCAAATCTGGATTCGCCCCGATCGCAAAGGCGTGACGCCGAGTTACGCGGAAAAATCCTTCGCCGCCGCGCCGAATGGCCAGATGCATTTGATTGCCTCCGGCTCCGGACGCGATGGTTCGGTTCCGATCAACCAGGATGCCGATGTGTTCGTGGCCAAGCTCGACAAGGGCAGTCGCATTGGGCATGCGCTCAAGCCCGGACGCCACGCGTGGGTCCAGGTGGCGGAAGGCGAACTGACCTTGAACGGCCAAACGCTTCGAGCCGGAGATGGCGCGGCGTTGAGCGAGGAGAAGTCGCTGGAGTTGTCGGCCAACGGCTTGGCGCAGGCGCTTGTGTTTGATTTGAATTGAGGCATTCTCAACTCACCTCATGAAGCAAAACCTGCGCATCGCCGCCTTCGTGTTGATGCTTGCCGCCCTCGCATTCTGGGCGGCAAGCGGTGCGAACCGCGGTTGGACCAAGAACCAAGTTCAAATCAAAACCACCGACGAAGTGACCGGCCTGGAGAGCGTTCAATGGCAGGACAAGTTTGTGCCGGGCGTGGATTTCCTTGCGCTCAGCTTCGCCG
Organism: Verrucomicrobiota bacterium; assembly: GCA_051960355.1. Lineage (GTDB taxonomy): Bacteria > Verrucomicrobiota > Verrucomicrobiia > Limisphaerales > DASXHY01 > DASXHY01. The sequence continues at coordinate 2,186 of JBQCEJ010000599.1, forward strand.
CTTGCGGTCTGCTGGCCGGCGCTTCCTTTCTCATTCAA
>JBQCEJ010000600.1:0-3371 GCA_051960355.1 Verrucomicrobiota bacterium
GTTCGATCCTACGCGATGAATGGCGTGGGCCCGAATTGGTCGGTTGAGTATCAGATTTCCACGCAGGTTCAGAAGTATCCGTTGCCCAAGCCCAATCACGGCGTCGGCGTTTTCTGGCGCGACGGCGGGATTACCGGCGGCCTGCCGGATTGGGACGCCAAAAGTTTCAAAACGTCCGTCGTGCGGGATCCTTCCGGAACCATCTTGCTCGTGGAACAAGCCAATGGTCAGGGCGCCGTGGGAAATGCGTGGCCTTCCATCAGTCTCGGACCGCAAGGTTCCGGCGCGCTGTTTCAAATCGATCCGAGCGCCGGCGCGCAGAGTCCCTCGTCGAGCACCGGCGTGAACCAGGGCGCCGCACTCTACAAAGCTCACGGTCAGCGCTTCAATTACGTGTTTCACGATGGTCATGTGCAAAGCCTCAAGACCACCGACACGATTGGCTCCGGCACGTTGAGCAGCGCGAAGGGCATGTGGACCGTGGCCAGCGGCGATTAACCTGAAACTAATCTCATTATCATCCCGAGATCCGACGACCGCTTAACAATGTCCTTCTCACCTGAAGATCGCAGCCCGGACTTGCCGCACGCTCCGCCTGCGTCCGGCGCAATCGCGCGGCCTCTGCGCCGGGGCGCGGCTTTCCTCGTATTCGTTCTGACCACGCTGCACGCCGTCGCGAATTCCTACCCGCGCCTGGAAGCAGCCTTCACCCTTGCAGGGATCGCGAGCGATCCGTTCGATTACGCTGCCACTGACATAAAAGTGCAGTGGCGGCTTCCGGATAATTCCACTCGTTCGCTGCCCGCGTTCTTCGATGGTGGCACGACCTGGCGCGTGCGCCACACGCCGACCGCAGCCGGCCAATATGCGATCACCGGCGTTACCTTCAACGGATCGTCCATCGCCTTCACCGCCTTGACGGCAACCAACTGGCTTCTGAGCGGCCCGGCAAACGGCGCGGGCTTCATCCGGGTGGACGCGACCGATCCCAAACGTTTCGTGACCGACGACGGCCGCCGCTTTTTCCCGATCGGCCATAACGTCTGCTGGAATCCCAGCGTGTCGAACGATTATCCGCGCATTTTCTCACGCATGGGTGCGGCGCGCGAAAACTGGACGCGCGTTTGGATGACCCACTTTTATGAAGGCCTGAATCTCGACTGGCCAAAGGTGAACGGCACGTTCGGCCAGCTCAACCTCACCGTCGCGCGACGCTGGGACTTGATCGTCAATGAGGCGGAAAAGGCGGGCATCGCCATGCAGATCGTCCTTCAACATCACGGCCAATATTCGACGAGCGTGAATGCGAACTGGAACGAGAATCCTTACAACGCGGCCAATGGCGGTTTTCTGAGCGATCCAACCCAGTTCTTTACCGACCCCACGGCCAAGGCGCTCACCAAACGCAAACTTCGCTACGCGATTGCGCGCTGGGGCTGCTCGACTTCGATCATGGCCTGGGAACTCTGGAACGAAGTGCAGTTCACCGACGCGGCTTACGCGAACCAGTGGACGAACATCGCCGCCTGGCACGCCGAAATGGCGGCGTTCCTGCGCGCGCAAGATCCTTACGGTCATCTCATCACCACCAGTTCCGAATTGTCGCGGGATTACTGGGCGGCGATGGATTATTACCAGAACCACAATTACGCGGACGACATGCTCGTCGCATCGCGCGACCCAATCACCGCGCCGCCGGATACGCCGGTGAAGCCGGTTTTCGATGGCGAATCGTCGCTCGTCGGCGCGCCGCAATTGTGGGTTCACGCGCCGCTCTGGGCCGCACTCATGTCCGGCCAGGCCGGTGGATCCTGCCCGTGGTGGTGGGATACGATCGATCCTGAGAACGACTATTTTCTGTTCAAATCACTCAGCGACTACGTTTCGCTCACGGGTCTGCCCAATCAAAATAATCTCAGGAAGTCTGCTCCCAAAATCACCGGCGTGCCGGTGAGCACCCTGAGTTTCAGTCCGGGCGGTGATTGGCAGCCGGTGACACAGGATATTTTCAACGTGGCGGATTCCGCGCCCGACGGCATCGGCTCGGCCACGAGCTACCTGCACGGTTCCTGGCATCAGTCGGACATGAACATGACCAACGGTTACACGTTCCTGGTGAATTACCCGCAACCCGGTACGTTCTCCGTGCAAGTGACCGAAACCTCCACGTTCGGCGATTCAAACCTGCGGTTGGTGATCGACGGCGTCACAAAGACGAACGTCACTTTCAGTTCGGCAACGGGCGGGCCCACGAACGTTACGTTCGCGATCTCGGTACCCGCCGGCGCGCATTCCATTCTCCTGACCAACGGCGCTCTGGACTGGCTGGTGTTGGGCAATATTCTGCTCGAGCCCTACATTCCCATCCTCGGCGCTTATGCGTTGGGCAATACCAATTTCCAGTCCGCGTGGGTCTGGCATCGGACGAATCTCCTTCTCACCAATGCTTCGACCGCGTTCAGTGGCCAAATCCATGTGACCGGGCTGCGAGCCGGCAACTATGCGGCAGGCTGGTGGGATTGCTACAACGGCGGCACCTTGACCAATTTCACTCTCACCGTTCCCACGAACGGCGCCGTGGTGCCCGTCAACACTCCGGTGATTCTCCGCTCGGCTGCGCTCTACGTCGGCCAGGCGGCTCAAGCTGCGCTCATAGGTCCGGCACTCAAGCAGACGTTGATCACGAATGCGCCGCCGTTGTTCCTCGCGCTCGCCCTGACCAATAGTGGAGGCTTGCCCTTGAACTATTCTCTCTCAGTGACCGGCCTGAACGCGGTGACCTACACTGCCATGCACTCCCTCCAATCGCAGGGACCGGCTTATGTCTGGCGTGACATCTCAGCTTGCGGACAAAACATTTCCGGCAGCTTCACCGCGCTGGCCGCGCCCAAGGCTGCGGGCGACGAAGGCATCGCCGGTCCATTCCTGATTGGCTTTGAGTTTCCGTTTTTCAGCGGCGCTCAAAGCCCGGGGCTCTATTCCCAAGTCTATGTTTCGCCCAACGGCTTCATCACGTTCAGCCCATTTGCCGGCGATCGCGGCGTGAACAGTGCACTGCCCGGCGCAAGTTCGCCGTCCAATCTGGTGGCCTTGATCTGGGATGATCTCGATCTGAGTGCCGGCGGAAAAATCTATGTGGCGGGCGATCCGCTGGCGGGCGCATTCACGGTGCAATACGACGCGGTGCGTTTCAAAAATTCGGCTCTGACGCTCAAGGCGCAAGTCGTTCTCCGTTCGACCGGCGAAATTCTCTGCTACTACAAATCGCTCGGGCGCACCAACAGTTGCACGGCCGGCGTGCAGAAAGCCGCTGCCACGCAGGGCCTGCAACTCTCGTTCATTTCGGCGGCTTACCTGCAAAGCGGCCTGGC
>JBQCEJ010000601.1:0-3813 GCA_051960355.1 Verrucomicrobiota bacterium
ACCGGCAATTGACAGGCGCGGCCCATCTGGTTGATGGCTTCAGGTTCGAGACCTTCACCCCACTGACGCCAGACCGCCGGCGCCTCGCGGATCGTTCGATCAGTGCGTAGCAGTGCCTTGGCAAACTCGCCTCGCAGTTCATCTTCTGCAAAGAGGGCCGGATTTCGAACGACCGCCTCCACGTCCTCGTTGAGCTTCGAGCGGTCGAGCCCTTTGAGGATGTATTTCGAGATGTATTCCATTCCGCGCCGCGTCGCTTCGCCAGGCGGCACCCCCAATCGGATCAGTTCTTTCGTGTTCATACATTCTATTCTTTAGCTTGGTTGATTCTTCACTCCGAGTCACGCGGGAGCAGGCCCGATTGCCCGCTCCCGCATCCCTCACGCCTCACCCACATGAGTCCCCTTGGCGTCTGGCCCGTCGGGGGCAGGTTTCCCTGAGTTCAACGGGACAAATCCAGTCGGCAATCCCATTACCAACGTGTTGCCGGACGCGCTGATGGACTGCATCAAGCGCAGGTTCTGCAACGCCGGATTGCTTTCCAACAATCGGGCAGCATTCGCGAGGTTGCGCAACGATGCACTTTCACCCCGGGCCCGCTCCAAAGCGGCCTGACCTTCCTGCTTGGCTTTCAATACTTCTGTGAAGGCCTTCTTCAAGTCGCCCGGAAACATGACGTCTTTCACCTCGGTGGCATTGACGGTGATCCCGATCTTTTCCGCCTCCGGTTGCACTGCAGCCAAGAGTTGTTTTCCCACCTCAAGCCGCTGCCCGAGCAAGGCTTCAACCGGTTGGGCCGCCACGAGGGTGCGCAACGCGATCTGCACAGTGTTGTAAACGTGGCTGCGCCAGTCCTGCACTTCGTGCATCGCCTTGGTCGGATCAATCACCTGAACCGTCACGGCCACGCTGACCTTGAGGCCGACATTATCGGCGCTCAAGACTTCCTGTCCGGCCACTGGAAAGGTCTGCTTGCGGAGATCCACGGTGGCGAGTGCGTAACCCAGTCCCCACCGAACATGCCGGCCCGCTTCCAACCGAGCTTGAAATTTTCCATGCCGGTAGAGCAACCCGCACTCAAACTCGCGGATCACGAACGCGTGCCGAAAACCGCACGCCTTTACTGGTTCGTTCGAGTTCATGTTCAAGTTCATCAAGAGCAAATCCGTGTTCATATTCGTTCACTTTCAAAATTTGGCCGGCACCGGCGACCATCGTTGGCAGCGGGGGTGGACTCGCGTCCACCCGCAGGCCGTTTCCCGATTGCGCTCTCGCGCTGGCCGCCCGGTGCCAACCGTGTGATGGGTTTCGAGCCCAGCGGTTGGTTAAACCGTTCCTCTCACCGAATCCCAATGCGCAGAACCGCTCCGGAAAACTTTCCAGCCGGCTGCTGGTTTGATTCAGCGAGCGAATCTCCTATTGCAGCGCGCGTGCCAACACATCTTAATCGCCGCCAAGCACGCGCAGATACGCAAATTCATTAGGGAAACAGCGTGTTTGTTGAGGACTAAGGGGAATAGTCGCAATTCCTCTCGCCCCGAAACTGAGTAGCTTATATGCTTGCAATAGCGCTTTAATGCTATGGCTACACGACAAACAGTCATTATCGGACTTCTGGGCAGTGTGCTGGACTCGGGCTTCCATGAAGAACGTTGGAAGCGGTGGCGCCCCACCGTGTCACTCTGCAAACATGCTGATCTCCCGGTCGCCCGCTACGAGTTGATTCATCTGAATACCCATCAGGATATCGCTCGGTGCGTGGCTGCGGATATCAAAAGGGTTTCATCGGCCGCGGAGGCGCGCTTGACGGTGCAGGATTTGAAAAATCCCTGGGACTTTGAAGAGGTCTACGGCTCGCTCCATGACTTTGCGCGGAACTACCCTTTCCGTCCCGAGCGGGAGGATTATCTCGTCCACATCACGACCGGCACGCACGTTCAGCAGATCTGCCTGTTTCTGCTGACGGAATCGCGCCACTTTCCGGCAAAGCTGGTTCAAACGTCCCCGGCAGAACCAAAGCGTCGCGGTCCGGAGGGCCGTTACAGCATCATTGACCTCGATCTCTCTAAATACGATCGCATCGCCGCACGATTCCAACGTGAAGCCAAAGATGCCGTATCGTTCCTCAAATCCGGTATCGAAACCCGCAATCCACAGTTCAACGCGCTGATCGAACAAATTGAGCACGTCGCCATCCACGCCAAAGAACCGATTCTGCTGACCGGGCCGACTGGTGCGGGCAAATCGCAATTGGCCCGGCGCATCTTCGAACTCAAGAAAAGCCGGCATCAGGTGGCCGGAAATTTTGTGGAAGTGAACTGCGCCACCCTTCGCGGCGATGCCGCCATGTCCACCCTGTTCGGCCATACGAAAGGTTCGTTCACCGGTGCGGTAAAGGATCGTCCCGGGTTATTGCGCGCGGCAGACGGTGGTTTGCTCTTTCTGGATGAAGTCGGCGAACTCGGTCTGGACGAACAAGCCATGCTGCTGCGCGCGTTGGAGGAAAAGCGGTTTCTCCCGATGGGCAGTGATCGCGAGGTCACCAGCGAGTTTCAATTGATCGCCGGCACGAATCGCGATCTGGCCGCGTCCGTGCGCGAGCGGAAGTTTCGGGAGGATCTCTTGGCGCGGATGAATCTCTGGACCTTCCGTTTGCCTGGGTTAGCTGAGCGGCCTGAGGACATCGAGCCGAACTTGGTTTACGAACTGGATCAATTCGCCCGACGCAGTTCATTGCGCGCAACCATGAGCAAGGAGGTTCGCGAACAGTTTCTGTCCTTTGCCCGGTCACCCGCAGCACGCTGGAGCGCTAATTTCCGGGATTTGAACGCTTGTGTCACCCGCATGGCTACACTCTCGCCCGGTGGCCGCATGACACGGGAGTGTTGGATGCGGAAGTCGCCCGCCTACGATTGAGCTGGTCAACACCAGCAAATGCCCCGGATGACGAAAGCATCCTCAACACCGTCTTGGGCGCCAAAGCACTTGAGAAAATTGACCTGTTTGACAAGGTGCAACTGGCTTTCGTCATCCAGATTTGCCGGGAGTGCCATACGCTGTCAGATGCCGGGCGCAAGCTTTACGGGGCGACGCGCGAAAAACGCAAGGTGCAGAACGATGCGGACAGGTTGCGGAAATATCTGGCCCGTTTCGATCTCGATTGGGAAGCGTGCAAGAGGTGATGTCGGGCGCGGGACTAATTGGCCGCTGGAATGATTGGGGTTCATGGTTTCGAAGTGCATTTCCTCGAAGCGATTACTTTCAAAAGCGAGTCTGTCGATTCGTGCTCTTGGCATTCCCGGCTGATGACTCGGGCTCCGGCTTTACGTGCCTCATCATTCACTTAACTGGGGCGATCATTGGGTATCTACGGCCGGAAGTGTAACAATCTTTCTGTAAAATGCTGGCGCGGGATTCAGCGCAGTGGAGCCGAGCGTAGCGAGGCGCAACGAAGCTGAATCACACGCCAGGGCTGGAAGTGGCGGGCCGGCTGGGATAATCGCTACCTCCTCCATCTTCTCGGCATCAATTTAAATGCGTGAGCCCTGAACCCAAGCTCAATCCGCTCTTTCACGGAGCGACGACGCGCCCGATTCCTTCAAAGTGTTGGACCGCGAAACGGTTTCAAAGAACTCCTCTGACACGATATATCCCACGCAATTCTCCGCGCCGCAGCGGCAGAGATGTTCCTCGTAATCGTCCAAGTCATACCCGTAGTTGAAGGTCAGTTCCTCCCCTGCCCGGATGTCGCGCAACGCCAGTATCCAGATGTGATCGTCCTCCCAACTGGATTCGCAGTTCGGAGCACAACTA
>JBQCEJ010000602.1:0-3721 GCA_051960355.1 Verrucomicrobiota bacterium
CAGAAAGCATCGCCGCATTTGGCGTGAACGCCCGTGTCGCCAATCACCGCAAAGCTCTGAGCTGCCGGCGCCACGAAGATCAGCACCGCATTTTTCTCACGCGTCTGGCTCATGCCCATCCGAACAAACTCCGCTTGAGCCGCCGTGACCGGTGCGTCCACCCGTTTGCGGCTGACAAAGACGCGAATCTCCCCCGATGTGCGCAGTTCAGCCGCGCGAATGGCGACCGAAATCGCCTCAAGCTGAAGCTGCTTCATGAATTTCTGTGTGCGCATGATTACCAACGCCCTCCTGCTCCGCCGCCGCCGAAACTGCCACCGCCACCGGAGAATCCTCCGCCTGCGCCAGAAAAGCCACCGCCGCCACCCCAACCACCACGATAGCGGTTACGACGCTGCCCCAGATTGAGCAGGATGATCACGAGCATGATTCCAAAGAAAAGAAATGGCGCCACACCGCCCGAAGGCTTGCGGCGATCCGCCACGGTTCGTCCGGTTCCCTGATATTCGCCTTTGACTCCAGCCAGAATGGACTGAACTCCGGCCGTCAATCCGCCATCGATGTCACCCGCCCGAAAGCGAGGAACGATTTGTTCTTCGATGATTCGCTTGGACAAGGCATCCGTCAAAGCGCCTTCAAGTCCGTAGCCCACTTGAATAAACATCGAACGATCCTGAATGAACACGAACAGGATCGCGCCGTTGTTTTTTTCCTTCTGCCCAGCGCGCCACGCGCGAGCCACGCGGACGGTGTAATCCTCAATCGAGGAATCCGACTGCATTTTCGGGAAGACTGCGACCAGAATCTGGTCCGATGATTCCCGCTCGAAATTTTCCAGCGTGCGATTCAACTGCTCCGCCGTCGCGGGTGAGACGACGCCGGCGTAGTCGTTGAAATACTTCGTCGGCGCGGGAGGAATCACCTCGGCGGCGAGCGCCCGGAAGCAGAACGCCAGAATTAGAATGAACCCAAAGCGTTTCACGAATCAGGGTTTGACTGGAGCCGGGGCGGTGGTGTTCCCGAAATCGAATTGGACTTTCGGCGGCGTTTCGGCCCCGGGCGTGGCGCTGAAATACGGTTTCGCCTGGAACCCAAACATGCTGGCGTAAAACACCGTCGGGAACGATTTCACAGTCGTGGTATAGGCTTTTACGGCTTCATTGAAGTCGCGACGTTCGACTGCGATGCGATTTTCCGGTCCTTCCAACTGCGCCTGGAGATCGCGGAAGTTGGTGCTGGCTTTGAGGTCCGGATAGCGTTCGACCACAACCAGCAAACGCGACAATGCGGAGGTGAGCTGGCCTTGCGCGCGATCGAATTCCGCCAGCTTGGCGGGATCGGTGGGCGCGGCATTGGGATCGACCTTCACCTGTCCCACCGAGGCGCGGGCCTGGGTAATTTCCGTCAGTGTGGATTTTTCGAAGTTGGCCGCACCGGAAACAGTTGAGACCAGGTTGGGGACGAGGTCGGCCCGGCGTTGATAGACGTTTTGAACCTGAGCCCATTGGCCGTCCACGCCTTGCGAGAGCTTCACCAGGCGATTGTAGCCGCCTGCCAGTGTCACGCCAAAGATGACCAAAATGAGAACAACGATGGCTCCTATAATGGCGCAGCCGATTCCAATTTTTTTCATAATGTTTTAAACCGGTTTGAGATTAACCTCGCCGAACTCCCTCACAATTACAAAGACCCCACGCAATTATACATTCAAATCTTCGCAACGTCCGACGAAGCGGTGCGCGAAATTTTCTTGGTTCCGATAGCCTGCGGCTGGTTTCGGCGACACAGCCGCGCCGCAAGTGACGGCGCGTAGGGTTTCGCCTCATGGAAAAATGCTCATTCGTAACAGAGCTTTGCCTTATGGACCTGAAGGAACTGTTCACTCGGACCGGAGCACCGCCGTCCAAGAAGAAAGGCAAGGCGCACAGCCCCCGCGCGCGCAAACACGGCGGCAAGGCTGCGCCGACCACCACGATTTCAGTGATCATTCCCGCACACAACGAAGAAGCCTATTTGGAGCGGACGCTGACGGCCTTGCGTCGGCAGAAATACAAGTGCGAAATCATCGTGGTGGCCAACGGCTGCACCGATCGCACAGCGGATGCGGCGCGTGACCGTTGTGATCGGCTGGTGGTGCTCTCGCAAAAGAATCTCGGCGTGGCGCGCAATCTCGGCGCGCGAATGGCTCAAGGCGAGTTGCTGCTGTTTTTGGATGCAGACACGCTGCTGGATCGCCAGGCGTTGCGGACGATTGCGGAACGCTTTTCCAAGCGGTATGCCGCCGGCACTCTCAAAGGAAAACCCGACTCAGAACGGTTCGCCTACCGAGTGATTTACTCGATGAAGAATTTCACGCATTGGAGTTCGCTGCACCATGGCAGCGCGGGCGTGATTCTCTGCTGGAGAGAACAGTTCATGGCCATCGGCGGCTTCAATGAGCGCCTTGAGGTGCGTGAGAACAGTGAGTTAATCCGGCGCCTGGAACGCTTTGGGCGCTATCGTTACCTCGGCGAAACCGGAGCAACGACGTCCATGCGCCGTTACGATCAGCGCGGCGTCTGGCCCATGGTCTGGCTCTGGATCAGGCTCTGGTTTGAATCGCTCTTTAAAGATTTGCAGCACCGCAAATACGAGGCGATCCGCTGATTTTAGATTTTCATGCGGCAATCACCGTTGCGGATTGCACCTGGCTTTCGAGGCTGAAGGTCTGGCCCACGTCGCGCCAGCCGATACGGCTGGGTTCGATCGCGGCTTCCATGCGTTCGACCGGTTCACTTGTGCCTTCGCGGCCAAACGGGAAGGTGTTGAAGTGCATCGGCAGAAAATAATTGGCCCCGGCATTGTTGGCCATTCGCACCGCCTGCTCCGGCGAGCAATGCGAAAAGATCCAAGGGTTGTAAGCGCCGATCGGCATGATCGCGAGTTCAAACGGACCTTTGCTGCGCAAGCGCCGGAACGAGTCACACCAGGCGGTGTCGCCACCAAAGATGATTTTCTTTCCTTCGCGGGAAATGACGTAGCCGTTATAGCCGCGCTTCTTGTCGTACTTCCAACGCGCGCCCCAGTGGTTCACCTCGAACGCCTCAATCTCCACGTCTCCGTTCGCCGTCCAGACACGCGTCTTTTCGCCCCACGCCAACTCGACGGGATTTTGCAGCTTGGTGTCGCTTAACAGATCTGCCGTGGAATGAGCCGTCACCACGTGCGGTGTGCCGGGCAGAGCCCGCAACGTCGCCGGATCGAGATGATCCATGTGCGCGTGCGACAGCAGGACGAGATCGATAGGTGGCAACTGCTTCGGCGTCAGCGCTGGCAGAACGAGCCGTTTCGGGCCAACGGTGCCGAAAATGGTGTCGGCGCCGATGCGGCTGAACAAAGCGGGGTCGGTCAAAATCGTGAAGCCGTAGAAATTCAACAACACGCTGGCGTGGCCGAGCCAGGCGGCGGTGATGGTGTTGGGGTTCCAGAGTTCAGGAACCGGTTTGCCCGCAGGAAGGAGCAGATCTCGTTTGGTTTCGGCGATGAATCCGCGCAACAACCGGGCTGGCAGGATTTCCGACGCCCCGGCCCAGACGCCGCAAAGGCCGAGTGAAGTCATGGTTAAGAAGCGACGGCGGGGAAAAGATTGGCTGTTCAAGTCGTTTGAAATGTTTGTTCGAGTCAATTAGCCGGGAATGTTAGCAGAGAAATCCACCTCCGCACGAGCGCGCCTTGGCTTTGG
>JBQCEJ010000603.1:0-2134 GCA_051960355.1 Verrucomicrobiota bacterium
CGTCGCTGCGGACACAAACGACGGCTTCAAGCCTTTGTTCAACGCGAAAAACCTCGACGGCTGGGAACAGCACAGTGGCACGGCGGAGTATCGCGTCGAAGATGGCGCTATCGTGGGCAAGACGGTTCCGAATACTGGAAATTCCTTCCTGTGCACGAAACAAAAATACGGCGATTTCGTTTTGGAGTTTGAGTACAATGTCGCCAAGGACATGAATTCCGGCGTGCAGTTCCGCAGCCTGTTTTACGACAAAGACACAACGCTGGAAATCGCCGGCAAGAAAAAGAAATTCCCGGCTGACCGCGTTCACGGTTATCAGTACGAGATTGATCCATCCGAGCGAGCGTGGACGGGCGGCATTTACGATGAAGGCCGGCGCGGCTGGCTGAAGGATTTGAAAAACAACGAAGCAGCCGGCAAGGCATTCAAACAGGGCGAATGGAATCATGCCCGCATCGAATGCAAAGGCGACCATATTCAAACTTGGATCAATGGCGTGAAAGCCGCCGAGTTGACCGATTCGTTGACGACCAACGGAATAATCGCGCTGCAAGTCCATGGGATTGGCGACGGCAAAAAGCGGCACGCCGGTGAAGAGGTCCGCTGGCGCAATATCCGCATCAAAGAATTATGATTTGAGCGCAGGCTCAGAACGGGATTGCATCTGCGCGGCTCGCGAAATTCGTGGGCCGCGCTTTCGTTTCAATAGGCTCTGAAATTCCAATGGTCGTGTCGCCGTGAGCCGGTTGCAATCCCACTGAAAGGCGTGTGCGAATGGCACAGACCTGAAGTTCCGCTTTGCGGTCGCGCGAAGATGTGTTTGACTGCCTGAAATTTCACCTGCTCACACCGGGCGCTCTCGACGGACTCGTTCTGCGGAGATTCGACTGAACAGATGGAGTGTTGGTGAAAATGAATGCTTAACCTGTGAACCGGGTCTGAAATTAAAGTGCGACGAATAATCTGCGGCTACCTTTTACGTGTTGCTCTGCTGGCTGGATTGCTGGCGGGTGTGTTGGAACTCCGGGCGGAAACGATCTATCGGGTCAAACGCGGCGACACATTGACCGGAATCGCCCAACGCCACAATGTTTCCGTTGCCGAGTTGGCCGCCCGCAATGGTTTGAGCACCGCTGATTGGATTTCCGTGGGAGAGCGGTTGGCCATTCCCGCGCCAGACGATAAGCCGGAAAAAGCCACTTTCTACGTCGTCAAACGCGGTGAGTCGCTGGTTTCTATTGCGCAGAAATTTGGAATCACGGTTGCCGATCTGGTGCGGGCCAATGGAATTAAAAAGCCCGATGAAATCGATGTGGGCGATCGCTTGCGCGTTCCCGAAGGCAAGCCCGCCGAATATTCCGGTCTCGGTTCCGAATTGAGAAAATCGCTCGATGAGGCAGTTATTTCAAAGCGATGGAAGAATATCGTCATTCACCACAGCGGAAGCACCATCGACACGCCAACCGGAATGGATCGTTACCATCGCGAGGAACGGCATATGGAAAACGGCTTGGCCTATCACTTTGTAATCGGGAACGGTGTTCGCACGAAAGACGGTGACATTTATATTGGTCATCGTTGGCGCGCGCAGTTGGATGGCGGGCACCTGAGCACCAGTGCGCTGAATCATGTCAGCATTGGAATTTGCCTGATCGGAGATTTCAACCAGAGGGCTCCATCCAAGAAACAGATGGAATCGGTTCGCGCTTTGATCGCTTATCTCATGGACCGATGTGAGCTGACGAAGAAGAGCGTAAAGATGCATCGCCAGATCAACACACGCCCGACCGAGTGCCCGGGTAGCAAATTCCCCACGCGGCAGTTGTTATCGATGCTGCCGTAGGGAAATCCTCGGACCACCCCGACGCTCGCTACAGATGAACCATCGCCCTTGCTGTCGTTGGATGATGCGATAGCATTTGCCTGGTGAGCGATTTGCCAAACCAGGTCGAGCGAGCGATTGCGACGCACAGCTTGTTGCGGCGCGGGCAAACCGTGCTCGTAGCGGTTTCCGGCGGAGCGGATTCCATGGCGCTCTTGCACATCCTTCACCAACTCGCGCCTCGATACTCCTGGCGCTTGACGGTCGCTCATCTTAATCACCGTCTCCGCCGGCGCAGTGATGCAGACGAAC
>JBQCEJ010000604.1:0-2753 GCA_051960355.1 Verrucomicrobiota bacterium
GGTGCTGGCGCTGCTGTTCAAGATCTCCGCCAAGCGCCTCCGTCGAGCGTTGATCATTGGAAGCATTCTGCTCAGTTCCACGCTGCTCTATGCCATCCCGCACGGATACCGGATTGGTTTTACCCTGGCCGGGAATCTCCAGTTTTTTTTGATTGGCTTCCTGGTGTGCGATTTTTATTTGACGGAATGGAAGCCAAGTGACCGCGGGACGCATGTTTGGGATGGTTTGTTCCTGCTGGGAGTTCTGGCGATCATTGGTTTTCGGCGCTGCTCGGTGAATGAACTGGTCCTTCACTGGTCGATTGCATTATGCCTGATCGGAGCGTTCAAGGGGGAGTTTTGCCGATGGCTGCTGAGCCTTCCCTTGGTCTCCCTCATCGGGGGCATGTGCTATACGATCTACATGTATCATTCGCTCATCATTTCCTCGTTGATCCGTCTCACCCTCCGGTTGCAGACGCATGTCTTTGCGTTGGATTTGTGGATTCAATTCCTGCTGATGTCCATGGTGATTGTGGGGCTTTGCGCCCCCTTGTTTTTGCTGTTCGAGCGGCCGTTTATGAAAAAGGACTGGCCACGACGCGTTTGGGAGGTTTTGTCTTCCGTTAAAACTTCCGCTAAAAAGCGCTCCCGAGGCGCTACGATCGAGGAGCCGTCCAAGATCGATGTTTGAACGGATACGCGGTCCCAGAGTCCACGAATTGACAGACCAACTCGCGAGCCGCCACAATTGAATCAACATGTCCCGCCTGAAACGATTCGCCCGATCCCTGTTGTCCGGCTACGCGATGCTGGGGGCGAACACGATTTACACCCTGGCTTCCGTGCCGTTGGCGCTGCACTACCTCTCCCGTCCGGAATTCGGGTTATGGGCGCTGACCATGCAACTGGCGGGCTACATCGGGTTGATTGATGCCGGCATGAGCGGATCAATCTCGCGTATTCTGATCGATTACAAAGACCATCGGGTGGACGGAAAATATGGCAGCACGATCAAAACCGGTGCGCTCGTCGGCGTGGTGCAGGGCGGGTTGGTGGTTCTGGCTGGCTTGGCAGTTGCCTTCATTGCCGGTTCATTGCTGCGGGTTCCACAGGAACTGCAATCCAAATTTTTCTGGCTGCTGCTTGGGCAGTGCGGGGTTTTGGGAATCGCTTTTGCCACGCGCGTTTTCAGTCATCTGCTGATGGCTCATCAGCGAGTGGACATTACGAACTATGGCCAATCGGTCTTGTTTGGCGTGGGGCTGCTGCTCATGTGGAGCGGCTTTGCGGCGGGGTGGGGCGTCTTCAGTTTTCTGATCACCCAGGCGGTGATGGGGCTTGGGGGAGCATTCGTGAATGGGTTGGGTTGTCTTCGATTGAAGCTCTTTCCAGAGGCGGATCAATGGGGAGCGGTGACGTGGGAAAAGTTCAAGGAGTTGTTCGCGTTCGGGCGGGACATGTTTCTGTATTCGATCGGAATGCAATTCGTCACTGCCAGTCAAACCGTGTTGTTGACGCGCTTCTTGGGTCTGGATGTGGCGGCAGTCTGGAGCATTTGCACGCGCACCTACACAATGCTCACGATGCTGATCTGGCGCATTCTCGATTATTCCGCCCCAGTGGTTGCCGAAATGATGGTGCGGGGGGAACGCGAGTGGTTGCTGAAACGGTTCAAAGACCTGGCGATCGTTTCAGCCGGAGCCAGTGTTTTCTCGGCCGTTTTGTTCGGAGCCTGCAATGGCGCTTTCGTGCAGATCTGGACTCACGGAAAAATCGATTGGTCCCCGATCAACAACTGGTTGCTGGCTTTATGGTTCGTCCTCTGCACGGTGATGCGCATCCATATCATGCTGGCCGGTAACTCAAAACGTTTTGGTTTTTTGCGCTACGTTTTCCTGCTGGAAGGTGTCGCATTTATCCTCCTGAATCTGCTGTTGCAAGGCCACAGAGGAATGACCGGAATGCTGATCTTTTCGATTCTTTGTACCGCGACCTTCAGTCTGCCTTATGGGCTGTGGCGGACGCGCAGGTATTTCGATCTGACTTCGGTTGATCTTGCACGTTGTTATCGGCCGACCTGGCGTTTGGCCTGGCGGTTCATTCCAGTTGCCGTCGGTGTGTGGTGGTTGACAAATGGGTTGTCTCCTTTTTGGCAGCTTGCTATCAACGTCGGAGTTATTGGTGCGTTCGGAACAGTAGTCCTGTTGCGATATGGCTTGAGCGAATCGCTACAGATGGATATTGCAGGCAAACTGCCGCTTAAGCTGCGCCCAATCTTTTTACGGGTTTCGACACCGGATTTTGCGTCGGTTCTGTAGGAGGTCGGCTTCGGCTTCAGATTGGGCTAAGCGGCATCAGGAGCGTGCGCGATTCCACAAAACCGAACAACTCCGAAGTGCCTGCGGGCCGAACAATCTAACCACCCATTGCAGAGCGGCGTAGCTGATGTTGGGCGGCTTGCTGTGGGTGAAGAGCCAGGCGTTGTATTTTAGGATGCGTCGCGAAAACCGGTGTGCGTAGCGCAGCAGCAACCGCGAGGGAATCGGGCTCTCGGTCAGGAATTTGGTGCGATCGAACGGGAGGATCACACCCTTCTGCTGGCGCAGCAGAATGAGATTCCGTTTGCGCTGTGCATTGTCCAACGCCCACTTCCAACCCATGCGTTCCACCCGTGACGTGCCTCGATCATCGCCATAGTGGGACCGGACGATCGACACCTCCACCGATGTTTGTGCGCCACCAGAGCGTAAGACCAAGCGGAACCAGAAATC
>JBQCEJ010000605.1:0-2459 GCA_051960355.1 Verrucomicrobiota bacterium
TCCAGTACCTGGCCACACTGCCGAGGGCGCCACCGATTGCGATCCAGAGATATTCAAGCATTGTTTTCTGTCTGAGTTGTGGAAGGGCCGAGGCCCGGAACGTATTTAACGAGCCAGAGCCAATGGCCGCAATGCATTTTCCCGAAGCGTCTTCAATCCGCCAGTCGAATCCAGAGCGGGGCGGTGCGAAAGCGCTCGCCAGACTGGGTTTGAACAATGGCGTAGAACGGATGCAGCCCCGCGCCGAGACGCGAACCAACGAAGATAAAGCTGCTCGAACTTTGGTTCGTGACGCTGCTGATCAAACCACCCGTGCTGAAGAGCGCGATGGTGCTGATCTGGTTTGTGTTCGCCGTCACCTGCACGTGAAAGGTTCGGGTTGCGGAGGCCGAATTGGTCAGGTCCACCGAAGTGACGCTGGCGCGCAATCCGGCGTTTTGGATTTCGACCGGCAACGTAATGTGGGTTTGGGTCCGAACCGAGCTGCCTTCGTAGGCGACGGCGGTCAGTTCATGAAAACCATCCGCGAGCGCAGCAGTATCCAATAGGAACGTCAATGCGAGGTTGGTGGCTCCGATGGTCACATAGAGATGATTCCTTGGCAGCAGATCCGAAAGATTGCCATTCAGCTGGGCCGCTCCAGACGGCGAAATGATGAAGTTCGATGAACCAGATAGAACCACACTCGCCTTGGCAGCAGCCAGACCCGGGCTGCGAGCCAGCAGATCAAACCCAGCGGAGCCGGACCAACCGGAAACCAGATCCTCGGCCTGCACGCCGTCCCCGGTTTGAAACTCCGGTGTGGAATTGATCAGGGAGGCCAGCGTGCCGCAAAGGTCGTATGGAGTGGCGTTGACGGTCGCATTTGTGAGCGCCACACTGACGAGCGCGCCGTTGGTTTTGGTGAGATTGAGCTGAAGCCACGAGCCGAGCTGGATGGTGCCACTGACGGTGAAGGATCTCCGGCCCAGCGCCGTTGAGCTCATGAGATAGTTGCGGCTGGCCCGCATGAATGTGGAGAGCGAGCTGCCGTTCCCGGCAAAACTGCCGACGGAAAAAGCGCTTGTGGTTGAAAACCGATCGGGGTTTAGAGCAGGGGAATCGTTGGTTGGGGTCAGTTGGCGGGGTGGGCTTGGGCGTGCAATCCAGTTGGTTGCGGCGTAACTCAGTTCGATGCGGTCACCGTGAGCCGTAGCAATGATTCCAGTCGCATTGGTCGCGCTGGCGGAATTGATTTGGCGCGAAATAGCAGCGGTCAGAGATTCCAAAGTTTCGTGGTTGGAATTGGTGTAGGTGATCGGATAGCGGTTCAGGTTGAGCGCCAGTTCATTCCCGGGAAGCGGACTGACGTTGGTCAAGGTTTGAAAGAATTTTCCGTCAACGAACAGATCGATCTGCTGAAGAGGATGGGCGCGGTCCGAGGAAAATTGCAGCGCGATGGGAACGGTTCCCGACAGAACCGTGCCAGGCGTGATTCCCAACCACTCGCCTGAAGCCAAGTGCGCAAACGGCGCGGCCAGCGGTTCGCCGACGATCAAGCCCAAGTAGGGCACGAACAGGCTTTGGTAGTAGGATTCTGCCAGGCTGAACCCACGCGATTGATAAAAGTAAACCATCGGGTCTGGAAATTTATCCGGGTCAGGTGACGGCTCAGCTACCGTTCCATAACTGCCGCTCGCGCCTGCTTGGATGAATGCGAGCAGAGAGGTTTGTCCGCTCCCTCCAAAAATCACGCCACCAAACGAGGTCAAGCTGTCGGCAATCGAACCCGGGACGAACGTTCCCGGCGCGACGCTGAAATTCGCGAGGCCGGTTTGATAGCCGAAGATGTTCGTCTCGGCCGACGGATTATCGGAATCAGTTTGCGATACGGAAACGCTTCCCTGAATACGGGTGTTGAACAGAGCATTGTCGAATTTTCGGAAACGCACGTTGCGGAGTGGATCGGAACTCCTGGCGAGAATGATCGGTTGTTTTGGAAAGGTTCCGTCGCTGTTCACGCCGGCATCGACCAGTTGCTTAGCCCGGGCCAAAGAATCGGCTGTGAGCATTGTGGTGAGGAAAGCCGGGCCGATCGCGCTGGCCGGTTTGTGATTCCGGAAATCGGCTTCACTGAAAGCGTAACTATTGGTGATGCCTTTCCATTCAACGCCAGTGGTATTTCGAAAACCATAGAACAGCGCGGCGGTGGTGCTATTGACGGAAGAGCCGTTCACAGTTTGGAACGGGATATCCATCGAGAGCACCACCAGATCGATCTGATTCGTCAAATGCCGTTGGTTTAATGCGGTTAAAACGGGGGTCAGCAGAGTGGTTTGAAAATCGTTGGTGCTCCAGGAAATGTTCCCGCCGGACCAGTTGATATGAATGACGTTCTCGGGCGGAATCTGGCGGCGTTCGCGAAAATAATTGCCCAAAGCGCACGAATTGGAACTGCTCTGGTTGATGATGACGACCGT
>JBQCEJ010000606.1:0-3142 GCA_051960355.1 Verrucomicrobiota bacterium
CGGCGTGCTCACATTCAGCGTGCGCCAACCCTGGTTATTAACCACACCGTCGTTGGCGAAATCCGGCAGATACACGTCCTGCCCGTTTGTGGTGGATGCACTGATGACCTGATATTTGGCGAGGTTTACCCGCCGCGGAAAGATCTCGGGGCTGAGCACCGTGCCGGCGAGGGTGATTCGGAAATTGGGGTTTGTTCCACCAATGGCCGCGCCGGTGACACTATCTTTGAGCACAACGCCGGGAGCCACGGTCGCCGTGTTCACCTTCAATCGCAACCATCCCGTATTGACGATCCGCACGGCCACGCCACTGCTCTTGGCGGTGAACTGGATGGGCGAATCGAACACCGCATAATACGTCCCCACCGTTCCCTGAGTGAAACTTGCTTTGGCCGTGCCCAGCAAAGTTTCCACCCCTTTGCCATTGAAACCGTTCCCGTTCGTACCCTGATCCAGATCGTAAAAGTAAAACGTGAACGTGCCGCTGACGGTGGTGCCCGATGCGCTGGCATCGCTCCAGATCGGCAGCGCAATTCCGCTAAGGCTCACGATCGAATTGCTGTTCCAACGCCCCGCCAGTTCCGCTGTCCAGCCGAGGTCGCCCGAGGCCGCCGATGAATCGCCGCCGCCCGTGTTGGCGTTATCAATGATGAGTCCGCTGTTCAGCAACCCGCTGCCGATGGTATAACCGCTGGTCAGCGTGGCCGCGGTCACCGATTGCAGCAATGCCATCGTGAAAATGAAAACACTGAGGACCGGCATCGGCACGATCCGCCTTGGTTTGCCCTCAAGGCATGCGACCAGATGGCGGGCTGTGGTGAGGTAAAGCTGATAGAGAAACTTCATGGTTGATTAAAGATAACGCGAAAAAATTCATTTGAGACACCGGGCGTCATAGGCGTGCTGAACCGATAAACTCCGCCGCCCAGGCTCTCGATCAATCCCTGGTCATCCCGCTCATACGTGCCATTCACACTCGCGGCCCGCTCGAGTTTCGGTCCGATGACAGAATCGCCCGTGAACCGCGCAACAAAATCAAACCGACCGGCCTGTGGCGCCAGGTTGAATGTTTGCACGGCGGCGGAAGGAGAGGCCGGTTGAAAGGGCTGCAGGATTTCCCCTTCCATCGCCGCCGCGCCGCAACCGTAGGTCGTGAGAACGCCATAATTACCGCCCAGCACGAGCGATACGTTGGTGCCGCCCAGCGTGAAGGCAAGCTGTTTGGTCGCGGCGGAAAATCGCAGCGTGCCCGCCGTAAAGCCGGAGGGCAAATCTGTCAGCGGCACAGACGCACTACCGCCGGTCTTGCCCTCAATCAAACGCAGCTGTCCGGCTCCGAAGTCCACACCCGCTCGAATCAGGTTTGCCCGGTTCGTTGTGTCGCCCAAAGCAAACCACAACTGTTCTCCGCCCGCGTGGTTCGTCTCAACGCCGCGCAAATAAAACCCGAGGGAAAAATTGGTGGTCATCGAAAGCGGCTTGCGCAGTGACGCCGTGAGGTAAGCGGGCGAGGCGCCGCGATGGCAAATGCGATAGCCGCTGCGAATGCCGCTGCGTTCCAGCGCGGCATCCACAATCATGTCGCTGCCGCCGTAGAACGGCTCGATGTTCGCGGAATTCCACGCCGCAAAGCGCTCCTTCAATTCGGCAAAGATCGCGGGGTTGGCGCCAGAGACATCGACGTTTTCGCCAATATCCGAAATCAGGTTGTAGAGTTTGAAGACGCCGGTGCTGTTGACGGCCAGAATTTTCCAATCGCCCATCCGGGCCGCGCTGCCGCCGCTGCGGACATCGCCCGCGCGCCAGAACATCCCGCGCTCGGCGGGCAACGCCGCCCCGTTGCGCAACAATGGCAGCAGGTCCAACCCTTCGAGTCCGTTGCGCGCCGCAGGGACGACGTTCCCGCTGGCATTCACCGCAGTCGCCATGAAATCGAGGCTGTTCACCGGATTCGTGATGACCTGACCCGCGGGGATTTTTCCCGGCCATTGAATAGCAGCAGGCACGCGGATGCTGCCTTCAGTCATGCTGCCACCCTTGTACCCGCGCAGCGGAGTGTTGTAAGAATAATTGCCGCCAGCGCTGGCGTTCCAGCCCGCGCCGCCGTTGTCGTTCAAGTAGATGACGATGGTGTTGCTGGCCAGACCGGAGACGTTGAGCTTGTTTACGATCTTGCCGATGTTCTCGTCGAGCGCGAGCGTCATGGCGGCGAGTTCATAACGGTTCTGCTGCGTGGTGGCCGCTGTGCTGCCGGAGAAAACAATGCCCGGCGCGTAATTGGAGTAGCTCAAACCAAATTCATTTCGCAGGCGTGTGAACCGTGCGTCGCTTGGGCTGATGTCCATGGGCGCATGCACCGAGGTGAACGCACAGTAAATGTAAAAGGGCTGACCCGGGTGATTCGTAAGCTGCTCGTCGATGAATTCAACGCAGGCGTTGCCGATGCGATCGGCGACGTATTGTCCTTCATCCTGCGACCGCAATTCCATGTCGTTCTGGAACAAGTTGTCTTCACCCGAAGTTGCGTAATACGGGCGGCTACCGGCATTGATTCCATACCAGCGATCGAACCCGCGCTGGTTCGGCAGAAATTCCGCGGTGTTGCCCATGTGCCATTTACCAATGCCATAAGTGCGGTAACCAATGCTCTGCAATCGCTGGGGCACGGTGCGTTCAGCGGCGGCGGTGCCGTTGTAGGCGGGGCCGCTCAGATTATTATCCGTGCCGATGCGCTGCTGATAGCGCCCGGTCAGAATCGCGCTGCGGCTCGGGTGACAGACGCCGCCACAAACATAGGCATCGGTAAAGCGTGCGCCGGACGCCGCCAGTTTCTCCAGTTCGGGCGTCGGATATCTCGCGTCTCCCTGAAGGCGCAGGTCGGCGTAACCCTGGTCATCGGCCAGGATGAAGATAACGTTCGGGGCGCTGAAGGCTGCGGGCCAGTTGGTCAGTAAGGTGAGCGTGATTTGTTTGCGCCCGCTCGCGACGGGCACGTCGTAGTTGATGCGAAAACGGTTGTTGCTGAAATTGAATTCATCGCCAGCCCGAGCATTGATGAACTGCCCGGTTCGTGTGGCATACTCCAGGAGCGGAATCGTTGCGCCAGGCGTATGCAGATAATTTGTATCGAAGGTCAATCCCA
>JBQCEJ010000607.1:0-4659 GCA_051960355.1 Verrucomicrobiota bacterium
CGGAGAAGGCCAAATCCGGGAAGAAACGGAGCTAACGCAAGGCGGCGAGCGCGGGGGGCGAAGAAGGAGAGGAAAGTCCGGCAGCCAAAGCCAAAGCGTTTCGCGATGCGATGGCTTCCATCAATCGCGACATGATGGAAACGATCGCGGAGAAAAACGCGCACGGTGTGGCTGGCACCGGTGATCCGGAACGCATCGCCCGAGCCCGGGAAAAAGCCGCCGATCAGATTCGGTCTCTGGTCGAAAGCAGCGGCCTGCCCGAGGGCGGCAGTGCCACTGAAAATGCGCTGGCGAAAGCGGCGGGCCTGGAAAAGACCGCCGAAGATTTGCGCCAGAAAATGATGGCCGACTCCATGAAACGGGTCGGGAAGATCCGTGAAGAGCTGGCCACCGCCCGTGAACGTGGCGACAAGGAAGAAGAACAGCGTCTCAACGCCGAACGGCGGCAGATGGAGAAGCGTATCCGTTCGCAAAATCGGATGCTCTCCGCGGGCCAGAAGAGCCAGGAGGCAAAGGAAAAGGCGATTCAAAAGACCGCCGACGAAGCCGCCGCTCGCCAGACTGCAATCCGTGACGCTTCGATTCGCAAGGCCACGACCCACGCGGCCGCGCAAGGCGCGCTGGCGGATTTCCTGGCCGCTGGTGGGCAGATCACAAGTGAAACCAACGTGCGACGGGCTGGCCCGAACGGGCCTCAAAGTCATCGGACGGTCCATGCTCAGCGCGATTTCGGCGGACGCCGGGAAATGTTGACGGCGACCTTCGATGAAAGCGGCGCGTCAGTGAAGAAGCTCACACGGAATCTTTCCGAAGCGCGCGCCGAGGCGGGTTATCTCGGGGGCGACTTCGTCAAGAACACGGCCAAGGTCACCCTGTGGGCCGCCTCCGTGGGTGTGCTTTACAAATCCCTCGAACTGGCGACGCACAGCATGACGCGGGTGATTGAGATCGGTGGACAGATGGCCCGTCTCGATCAGGTGTTTCGCGGCGTCGGCGGCAGCACCCAGCAATTGACGTCGGACATTCTACATCTGGCCGCGGTCAACGGCCGTTCGACACAGGAGGCGCTCGACAGCGCCATCCAATGGGCGCGCCTGGGCCTGACCCGTTCACAGGTGAATGAAGCGGTGCGCGTGTCCTTGATGGCCGCGA
Organism: Verrucomicrobiota bacterium; assembly: GCA_051960355.1. Taxonomy (GTDB): domain Bacteria; phylum Verrucomicrobiota; class Verrucomicrobiia; order Limisphaerales; family DASXHY01; genus DASXHY01. The sequence goes on from JBQCEJ010000607.1 coordinate 1,153, forward strand.
ACGTCGCTGAATTGAGCGCCGCCGATGCCACGGAACATTTGCAGGCGGTGATGCAAAACTATCAATTGCAGGTTGGTGAATTGCGGACGGTGCTGGGCGAACTCAACCAGATTTCCAACACCTACAACGTCACCAACGCGCAGATGTTGGACGGCATCAGCAAGACCGCAGCCGTCGCCAAGCAGGCCGGTCTGCCGCTTTCGGAACTCATGGGATTGATCGGCGCCACGGTCGGCGCGACCGGCCAATCCGGCGCAAACATCGGCAACTCGATCAAGACCATGATCACGTCTTTGGGCAATCCAGAGTTGCAGGCGAAGCTGCGCGGGCAATTTGGCTTCGAAGCCAGCACCGGCGGCGAAGGCCTCAAATCAATGTCCGAACTGCTCTCGGATCTGTATGTCAAATACCAGCATCTCAACGAGCAGCAACAGGCCAGCCTGCGCTTTCAGGTTGCCGGAAAATTTCAGGCCACGCGCCTGGCCGCATTGCTGGACAACTATGTCCGCGCCCAAACGCTGGCGATCAACGCCCAGTTGAATCTCAATTCCGCCGAGACCGAAAACACGAAGATCAAGGACACGCTGAAATCCCAGTTGACCGGCTTGGCCAGCGAATGGGAACGGTTCGTTGCCATTCAGGGCAACCGCGGACCGGTGCAGGTGCTCACACAGATGAGCGCCGCCATGCGCAATCTTTTGACGTTGATGAACACCTCGGTCGGCAGCACGGCCACGACGGGAATCATGGGGCTGTTGATGGCTGGCGGTATGAAATCCGTGCTGACGGGGATGAACATAAAGGATGGCGGCGGGTTTCTATCGCGGTCCGGCAATGCCGTGCGCGGGGCGCTTGGCGGATTGAACCAATCGATGCTGGCGACCTATGCGCAGTTCGCCGGCGGCGGGCTGGCCACCAATCTCAAAACCGGCAAGCTCGATGTGATGAGCAACCACGGTTTCTCGATGCTCACCGCCAGGGCCGGCCAGCAGATTAACCTCATCGATGCGCTGATGCAGAAAAGCCAGAAATGGCTCAGCTCCAACAACGCCATCGTGCAATCGCTGGGTGGAGTGACGCGCGCGCTGGGCGCCGGATTGATTGCACTGCGCGCCTGGCTGGTGCCGATGGCGGCGATCGGTGTTGCGGTTTACGCATTCAACCGGGGCATGGAAGCGATCGGCCTGAACAGCGAAAAAGCCGAAGCCCGGCTGGCAGGGTTCAGTGCGCAAGCTGAGAAATCCGCCGCCGCAGCAAATGCGTTTGCCGAAGCCGCCTCGCTCATGAGCACGGCGCAGCGCTCCTTAAATCCGGAGGCTGGATTTCGCAAGATGCAGCCGGATGACGCCCGCAAAATGCTCTCGCAAATGTCCGAAGTGGTGGGGACTTATGAACCGGACCCATCCAAGCGCAACGCGATCCAAGCCAAGTACCGGGCCGAAACCGAACAACTGCTGGCGCAAGGCAAGATTCTCGAGTTGAACAACGTGCTGGAAGCCGAGCGCAACCGGTTCCTGGACGCGCGCAAGAAAACGCTTCAGGAAAGTTATGAAGCGACCTTGAAGGCGAAGAAAGAAAACGAAGATCGTATTGCCTCGCTGCAGAAGGACCAGAAGAGCTGGTATGGTCCCATTGGCTATGACGCGCGCGCCAAAGAAATTGCCGAGCGGGAAAAGCGCAAGATTGAGCTGAGCGGCGACATTACCCGCAACATCCTGGACCAAAGCGGGGCCGATCAGCAGAAGCTCGAGTATGACCAACGCCATCAAGACGCGCTGGAAAAGCATCGGCTCACCCTGCAATCAATCGAGGAGATCTATCAGACCATCGGGACCAACAACCCGTATGAAAAGGCGCTGGTGCGGATGGCCAGTCTCGATGCGCAGCTTGGAGCCATCCAGTCGCGTCGCACCGAGCTGTCCAAGGAATACGAAAGCGAACTCGCCACGGATGATCAGCGCCAGTCCGCGGAAAAGACATTTCGCGAACAGGAAGAGGCCGCGCGAAACGAACTGGCGTCCTTGAATGCCATCGCTCAACAGCGCGGACAAGGCTGGCGCGGTTCGCTCCAATCCGGCCAAAGCGAGTTTAGGCATGGCATGGCCTCGCTCTTTCGCGAGAAATACGGCGGGGAAGTCAGTTCGAACATCACGCGCGCTCAGGCAACGGAGTTTCTCAAAGAGAAAACCGCCGCCGCCGAAGCTGCCATTCAAGCGGCGACTGAAGGTGGGGAAAAAGCGCGGCGCGGCATCACGCCAGAAAATCAAACGCGTTTCACCTCGATCCAAGAGCAGCAGCAAAAGCTGTTGGAAGAAGAGAAGAAAACGAAGGCGCAGCGGGATGCGGAAAGCGGCCAATTGGAGATGCGCCAGCGCCAGACCCAGTTTCAATTCGGCCAGGAACAATCCCGCCGGGCGGTGGTGCCGTTCGGTTACGGTTTCGATGAAACCGACCGGCTGCAACGCCAGCGCCACGCGCTGGAGGCGGACAGCAAACGGCTGGAATCCAAACCCAACCTCGGCCTCGACGAGCAGGCGCGCCTGTTGGAAAACCAGCGCCAGCTTTACCAGACCATTCTCGCGCTGCGCGAGCGGGCGTATTCGGTCGAGCGCGACATCAACCAGCTCGTGTTCGATCGCGCCCGGGAAATGCAGCGGTCACTGTTCGAGGCCGGCCCCAGTGAACTGCTGAAAAAGCTCGCCGCCTTCCGCACCGCCTTCGATGGCAAGGGCGGACTGAACCATCTCAGCGCCGGGGCCATGATGAGCTTCGCTCCGGATTTCCGCCACGATGTGGCGGGCGCCCAGTTTTCAGGTGTGGCCAACGGCATGAAACCCAACGGACCGATTTTTGACGCGGGCCTGGCCGAACTCTTGCAGGAACGCGATCGGGTGAAATTTTTCAAGGGCGAAGGCATGGCCAAGGAATGGGACCGTTACCAGTCCGAAATCTCGGGCAAGATCGGCGCGCTGGCGGAACGATTGAGCAAGGTGTTCGACGCGCCGCTGACCTCTTTCAATGCCGCCGCGAAGGTGATGGACACCTTTACCAACAAGGTTGCCGACAGCGTCATCCCGGCATTGGACGCACTGGCGGCCAAGCTCAATGCGGTAAGCGTCCCGACGCCAGGCCCGGCCAAAGGCGGACAATACGGCGGCCGTGGCGGACAGGCCGGATACTCGTGAACGTTGCCATTCCATGAACCTGATTTATAACCAATTCTCGATTCACGATCTCGGCGAATTCACCATCTCGCAGGAGCGATCCTACGAAGGCGGTGAATCACCGCAGCGCGCCAAGGTCACCTTCAAGGTCAAGGTGGAGCTGTTTGAAAGCAGCTACGCCGACAACTACGACCTGCTTGAGCAATTCCGCATCGCGCTGCGCACGCAGCACGCCGAGTTGCAGTGGACCAATACCGATGTAGCGCGCGATTACGTCAAGCAGACGGCCCGTGTGGTCGCCCACAATCTGCCGGAGGAATGGGGTGAGTATTTTCAAACGGCC
>JBQCEJ010000608.1:0-5642 GCA_051960355.1 Verrucomicrobiota bacterium
CGACGCTTTGCGTATTCCCGGATGACGTCCATCTGATTGCTGGTTGAGTATTGTTGGTGCTCTGTGGACATGCGGACGTACGCCGCGGCGGGCACTCCAGCCGGTTCTGTTGCGGCTTTGTACATCGAATCCTAATTCATAAATTGAACATGAAGCGCCATCCCTGAGGATCGCCTTTCATTGTTGAAAGCACTTGGTGGCAACCAGACCACACGGCGTGGCGGTCGTCGTTCCAAGCACGGCATATCCTCGCATTATCATCTGTTCCACGGCCCCGGCGATGTCTTCTTGCGACGTGCTGCTGATGAAGGTGGAGATTAGACCGATCAGCAGCGGGTTTTTGCAGAGGCAGAAATCTTGCAACGTACCCTTTTCCGAAGCGCTTGCGTTGCAAGAATTCTGCCGGGGATTTTTCTCGGATTGCTCGGCATGAGTTTCAATGCTCGGCACCCGCTTCCGCCAGTAACCCGGATGTGCTTTACGCCATTGCTGAATTTTCTGCTTGCGAGCGGAGCCGCGGAAATAGTCCCGATTGCCCGGTTTCCGCAACCATTTGCGTTGACTGACAGCTTTGGCCGAACGCCGGCACTCTGGCTCAGTACAATAGTATTGGTGATGACGGTTCCGATAATCCGGAAGAAAGTGTTTTTGGCAATGACGGCACTTGCGTTGCTTTTGTTCGGGTTTCATCGACCAAACAACCAAAGCCTCCACGTGGTGTAAACAGAACATCATCACGCATACGTTATGAGTTTTTTGTCAGTTTGGCCGGGTGAAACGAAATCTCGACCGCGAGTTCGCACGTTATTTGCGAAAGGCACGGGGCAGCCTTTCGTACGCGGAATTTGCGAAATTGGTTGGCGTTTCTCACACCACACTTCACCGGATTGAAAGGGGCGAGCATCACATCACGCTCACCAAGCTGGAGACGATCCTGAATCGGCTGAAAGTCAAACTGAGCGACGTCTTCCCTGGCGAATATTAGCCCAATCATTGTTAACTTTGATGTGGCCCAAGGAGAAGGGGCGCCCCATATTTGTTGCAGCAGTGGCGTCGCTAAAGGCCGACTTCCCTCGGGCGGACACGATTCACCAGCCTTCGATCAAAGAGAAACCACAACTGCTTCCGGAAATCTGTGGTTCAAAGAACGCAACCTGCCCGTCTAGCCGATCGCCTTCGAAAAAGGACACATCAACCCTCCGCACAAATGTCGGCAGGCGACTGTCATTTATGCAAAGACAAAGGCTCGCTTTACTTCTTGGATTTGTACGCCATTAGCGCACACTCCTCTTAGCTTTGCGAAAATAACCAATGAAAGACTGCATCAGGTCCCTTAAACTCGCGATCTGCAGTCTCGGTGTCATAAGGGGATGCGAGCATGCCAAAGGTTGTAGTGCCGGCAGCAGTGAGAAATCCGAGCGCCATTCGGTGAAACATCCAAACGTTTCAACATCATGGATACCTCTCTAAAACAGTATTCTTTTCACCTTATTCCGTGTGACGACGGCGAGCCCGTGCGCGAACACAACAAGGATTCCGAAGCGGTGGGTGAATACTTGCGCCAACTTCTCGATTTTTTGAGTCAGGAAACGACAATTCGAAAATTTATCTTTGAAGCGGGGCGCGAACCTGAAGCGAAGGCAAAATTGTGCGCTCTGCCACTGCCTGCTGAATTTGACGCCTCGGCGGATATTTTAGCGAAGCGGCTTTATGAGAAACAACGCGAGGTCGAGTCAGGGACCATCAGGGTTCAGGCGGGAGATTTGCTGACCTTGGTTTTTGAGACAGAGGGAAAGCCCTTTGTTCTTCTGGCTAAACTTGAGCAAATAAATTTCCTCAATCGGACTACGTGGAAGAAAGACTCTGGATTTCCATTCGAGAAAAATCGACTGTTGAAGACGTGTCTGTGTGAGATGAGTCAGGACGATGGCGTATGGGTGGTCGGCGAGGTTTCTGTTTATGATTCAAGCTCACAATTCCGACGATTTTGGTGGCAGGATTTTCTTGAACTGACGGAGCTTACGGATGACGCAAAAAACAGTCATCGCGCTTACGCCGCCTGGAAGAAATTGCTGGAAGATCACGTTCGTCCAAAATCGAAACTAGACTATCACATCCTGCGAAATGCAGTTGGCTATTTTTTCCGCAATCCCAATCCTTATGTGCATAAAGATGTCGTGAAGCAAATTCTGGGTTCTTACCAGCCAGAGAGTGCGCATTTGGACAAGGCTGGCCTCATCGCCAAGGCAGAAAAATTGCCTCAGCAGTCAAAGGCATTGGACAAGCGATTCGACGAACAGTTCGATGTCGAGCCGAAGGCGTGCAATGTTCGTCTGAGGCCCATTCATCTGACTGACCAGATTGATTTGGTGCTCAAGGCACCCGTCGAGCACCTCAAGGATGTATTGAAGCCGGCCGTTCACGGCGGCAAGAAGGGAGTATTCGTTGTTTCACCGGAGGGCTACAAGGAAGTCAGTCCTTCGTAGGGAGGACAATGGAACGAATTCGACCAATTCTTGAGTTTCTGTTCGGGACAAGCCTCACAAACTTGACCGTATCCGAGACGTTTTTCGAATCCACCGTCACGGCAAGTGGGAACCTGCAATTACCGCTTGAAGAAGATGCGCTTCATTCCAAGTTGAAATGGCTTTCGAGTATCGTTTGGACACTTTCGGTGTCTATTGATGGTCAGGAGTCACCACACTCCTTGTCAGACGTTGATGCCACAATAATCGAAAACTTTCTACAGGGGATTAGGGACGGCGCAACGCTCTCGCCAAAGGCGTCCGTTAAGCTTTTCATTGAAAAAAACGTGGGTGATGGCGTTGATGTATTCAGCCCGGAAGATTTATTCGCTTGGTTGAATTCGTTGGAAATTCAAGATGCGCTTGATCATTTTCATCGAATCATTGGGCAGCGCTCGATGATTGCATTCCTGCATCCGTCGTTCGCTGAAAATCCATCAACCAATTGTTTTAAGTTCTGTTCTGTGAAGGTCGGCCTGCCGCCCGATCCTGAAGCGGTGAAAAAAAGGGATGATTGGTTTCTCTCTCGACGTGAGCAGGTTGTTTCCGATTGGAGCGCGCTGAGGCTTTTTTCTGACGACTTTCGCTGGAAGAACGGGCGGGGCATTGCGGCGATAAATGGGATCTTTGCCAAACTCGAAAACTTTTTAAGTGTCATGTCGCTCGCTGATTCAACGACCACGACTGAAAATGGATTCATCGTTCGCGTCAAGAGCCATGTGCTGCGGGAAGAGACGGTGGCATGGTCTGGAATTCCTGAGGAGCCGGACATACCGTTGCGGAACCTTTTTGGATGGTGCTATCGCGAGAGCGGTTCCGGACCACTATCGGATAAGTTGGGATTGGTCAGAAATTACATTTCCCTTTACTGGGAGGGCAGCGTTTTCGGCCAAGACGAACGAGTTGTCGCCGCCGTCCGAGCAGGCTTTGGCATGTATCTGAAGCGCAATCTCAAGGAGTTTGTAGAGATCCGCGCAAAAGTCGCCGCCTTCCTCCTGGAACTCGACGCCAAGGCTTCGAAGGCTGTAGAAAGTGCGACCGGGAATCTTGAGAAAAATCTCTACGGAGTTGTAACATTCGTCACGTCTGTCGTCCTGATAAAAGTTTTACAGGATAAGACATTTACCGGAGCCTTTTCATCGCAAGTTGCCCTGCTCGGATGGACCCTTATTGGCTTTTCCGCGTTACATGCAGTTTTTGCATGGAGAAGCACCGACAAGGAAATGGACCGGGCGACGGAGTTATACGACGACCTGAAAAAACTCTACGACGCGTTCTTTAGCGAAAAGGATTTCGATTCGATTTTCAGCAGTCAGGGGCTAAATCCGATTCAGAAAACAAACCGTTATGTTCGTTCTCGCCTCGTTTCCATCATGATTATTTGGGGGGCGACACTCTTCGTTGCCGCTGGACTCATATGGTATCTAAAGGCTGATACAAAATCTGCCTCAGCACAACCCGCCGTACAGGCCAGCACAAATTCGACCGCAACAGCAACTACACAACAAACACCACCAGTTTCCCCAAAGCCGTGACGAACACGCTTTGGTGGCATCAGATGGTACGGTCGTCTGGCAAATTTACGGTAGAAGAGCAGGTCGTTTGGTTGCTGGGTTGCCGCGAGCAACTGTAGCTGAACCTGCGACGAAACGGCTCACAGCAGGCGCGCCGTCGAATCCGGCGTCATTAAGTAACCGTGCGGTTCCAAATAATGTCGAACCAGGTTCGCCCAGCCACGGTCAGCGGAATGTACCAGTTGCCATTCGTCTGGAGAAATCGCCGAACAGTCGGAGGCACACCTCAAAGTGATATTCCATTGCAGCTCCCAATCTTTCGCGACACGCCAGAATTCGGGTCGAAGTCGCATGAGTGAATTGGGAAATTCCGAACTCAGCGCTTGCGCCAAAAGCAACGCCTCTTCCCAAAATTCGATCGCCGTCCTAGCGGCAGGAGCCACTGGCAAAACAATCGGCGGATCGAGACGTGGTGGCAGGCAGAGAAACAATCGTCGCTCGCGACTAAAAACAAGAAACTGCTCGGCCCAGAATTTCGCAGTCGCTTCCAGACTTCCGCTTTTATGCCAGACCAGTGGGAACCGGATGTCCATCCGCAAAACGTCGGCACCGCGGCCCACCAAGAACCCAACCAGCTGTTCCAGCAATGGCGAAGGGAAGATTGGTTGAGGGCGTGGTCTGGCCGCCATGTAAACAGTGGACGAAATCCCAACGGCAACAACCCATCCTCCAATCGAAAGAACGCGGTCGGACTCCATGGTTCGCACGTTTCCGGCTGGCAAGCGTACATCAGATGAATCCAATGCGAATGTCGAAACCGGAATGGCCACCAGAGAAGAACTCATAGCGCCTGAAGTACAGCGCTCCGAAAGAAGAGGCGAGGTTTTGTTGTCCGCAAGTTGCTCACATTTTCGAGGGCAGAATCCAGAGTGCGAGTCAGCGTTGGCTGCGCTCTGAAGAGGGAAAGGGGTGAATGCAAAATTCCATTCCCAAGATTCAATTCTGGATTGATCGAAATCGGCACGTGGTATGTGAATCTCTTCCGGAAGACTCCATGACTGCCAAACTCTCGGACCAAAGTCACAAATAGAACGGCCAACTGGGATTGCCAGGTGGGCCGAGCGATTCCTGTTCGAAGCGACCTTTCAGTCCACTGGCGAGCATAGCAGCCAAAGTTGGCCGCTCATCTGACATTATCGGAAGTGCCTGCAGCTTTTCGATTAAGCGGCGATCGGCGGAATCGAGCTTGGGTGAATCAATCTGAGGTCGCCAGCCCATGTGAAGGGCGCGAAAAGGCCGACCGGTGCGCTGCCGCAAATCGCGCAGAATGTCGAATCCTTCCGGATCGCTGTCGCCGAAATGCCAGCATTCCACAGAGTTGGGCAATTTTTTGAGCAACTCGACTGTCGCCGAACCCGGATAGCTCGTGCATATCAGCAATTCGCCGGACCGAAGCTTTGCCAGTTCGTGAAAACTGGTTTCATTCTCGACGGACAAGCAACGACACGCGGTGGTTTCGATTGCCGCGCGGGCGATGTCCACCTGCGATAGCCGACAAGGACCGTGCAATTTTCCAATGTCCAGCCATTCGCCATCCAGCGAC
>JBQCEJ010000609.1:0-5794 GCA_051960355.1 Verrucomicrobiota bacterium
GCGCGGCATGGAAGATTCCAATTTGATCTTTGAACAAGACCACCCGCAAGCCGCCGAGCAATCCTTGAACCTGCACCAGGAAAAAAACCACCCAACCCAGCTTCACCAATGGACGACTGGCTGGCTCGTTCTTCACCCAAACCAAAGCCGCCGCCACCACCACCACACCAATGCCCGCCAGAAAAAAACCAGTCGCACGCAGATTCGAACGCACCAATAAAAGCCCAATACCGGCAAGCACTTCCACGCAGCCGACAATCGCAAGTGGCCGACGCGAAGCGTACCCCCCCAGCCAGCGCAACAGAGTCACCACCAGCAGTCCGACCATCGAAGCCCAGAGCCGATGCGTGTGTTCGTAGAGAGCGCCACCGGTCCAAAGATGGATTGGCAGGGCAAACATGTTGTAGCCGTAGCTGGTCGGCCAATCAGGCACAGCCATGCCCGCGCCTTTGCTGGTCACCAACCCGCCAACACCGATCAACACCAGAGTCGCGATTGCCGTCAGCACTGCGAAGCGATGGAGCCACGTTTGATTAAGCGAGCGAGACATTGTTTTGAAGAGCTAAAAAGAAAACCGCTGTGAGCGCCTGCCCACAGCGGTTTGAAACTCGGGCTTCGAGTCCCTTATTTGACTTCGAGCGTGAAATTCGCCGTATTGGCCGCGCCATCTTTGACTTCGATTTCCTGATAGACGCCGCTGGGAGCCGCTTTGCGGTGCAACGCCGTCACTGTGTATTTGCCGGCCGGAACATCCTTGATGGTGAACTTGCCGTCTTTATCCGTCACCGCGAAGTAAGGGCTGTCCACAACCGTTACCCAGGCGAACATCCATTGATGAACATCGCACTGGAACTTCAAAAAGTTTTCCGGAGCGGTAAAGGTGAAGCTCAGATCGGGTCCGCCTGCCATTTGCGCGTGATTTTCTTCCTTGTTGCCCGCCGCCGTGGGCTTGTCGTGAACATTGTGCAACGTCGGATCGGAATTCTTCACCAAAATCTTCTGGCCGGTTTGAACCGCCAAAATCTGCGGCACATAAAGACAACCCTTCTGATCGAGGACAGCCGGTTTCGCGCTGGCGCCGGTCGATTTTCCGGTTACGCCTTTCAGCATAACGACCACGTCGGCCAATTCCTTGTTCGGTCCCACGACGTAGAAATGAGTCGTTGGCGTTTCTGCGTGAAGTTTCCCGCAGGTCGGATCATCCTTGAGCGGCGTGATGGCCCGTTCGGCAGGCGGCGTGCCTTTCAGCGTGACGGTTCCAGTGATGTCAGCCGCGCTCGCAACACCTGCCGCCAGCCCGGTCGCCAATACTAACATTGAGAGGTTTTTCATATTAATTGTGTTCAGAGTCGCAAAATAGGTTCGTAAACGTAACACCTCGATTTTCTGACGGCAAGATAACTGGACAGGTTTCACCAGCACTCATCCTCGGATTGATGGTTGCTTATCACTTCGCCGAATGCACTTCATCGATTGGTCGATGGCACCGGTTGAATCGGAATCTGAATCGACCCGCCCAACTCCAGCCAGCCGGTTCGATTTGAATCGACGATTGGAACCAGCAACCAACCGGTCCACGCGCCCGGAAAATCGGCCGCTTGAAAAAGGCTGTTCGTCCGCAGTTCCGCTGGAATGCCATTCGTGAACAGGAATTGTCCCAACTGCTGGCTTGAGCTTTGATTCGTCCCCGCTTCGAGCAGAAACCGGTAATACTTCGGCGGCGGAAACACGAGCGCCTTATCTTTTCGCGGAACGGCTGCCGAGTCCGACAATTCACCCGAGGCAAAACTCTTTACCTTCGCATCAACCGACTCCTGCGCGTCCTGACGATAACCGTCATACGCCAACCCAGAACGATCAAGAATTTGAACGTGGCTGCCATCAGCGTCCACCCGCGCCTGAGCTACCGGCCCTGTGGTGCTTGAGATATCGCCCAATGCCACGACCGACTCTGGAGCGGAACTGGAAAAGCTCCGAGCGGATCGACTGGCCAGGCCCGAAATCAGATTCTTCGTAATCGTTGGCAGATTGGTTTCAAGACCCAAGGACTGAGTAGGCGCCGTAGCAACTTCCAAATCATTGGCTGCCAAGGAATCCACAGGAAGCTCGGCGGGCGCCGCCGTCCCAACTGAAACCGCCAACTTGTTCTCAGGCGTTTCTGCCTTCATCGCATATCCAAGACGTGAACCTGCCGCTAAACTGTTGCTCACGGGCTGAAGTTCATTCGTCGATTGATCCAGATTAGACTCGTCGAGCGACAAGGCCGCTGGAACTGGAGACTGCGTTTCCATTGCGGGCGCCACCTTCAAAGCCGGTGCCGTAGCAACTTCCATCTCGTCACGTTGCGATTGCGCGTAGCGGGCCTTTTGCTTCGCCTTGCTCAACGCCGGCAAAAGCATGGCCGCCAGCACTCCGATCATCGCCAGCACCGCGAGCCCAAATACAAATCTCGGACGAACATGGAAAATTCCAGCAAACCGTCCGGTCACTTTTTCCCTCCGACCGCGCCTCGTCACTTCGCCCTGTAGAATCCGCCGCGTCGCCGGATGCAGCTCCAGCGGATCGCCTGCTTCCTCGCGACGTTTGTTCGCAAAGGCGCGCAGCAGTTTCTCGATCTTTCGTTCCGGTTCCATGGGCAACTAGGAGTTGGACGGGAAAGGCTCGGTCTTTTCTCCCGCAAATAATCTTCGAGCGATGACTTCAAGCCGATCCAGGCATTTGCTGAGTCGCGAGCTAACCGTTTTCGGATTGAGTTTCAACGTGGCGCTGAGTTCCTCGTAGCTCAAGTCGCCGAAATAACGCAGCTCCACAATCTCCCGGCACGGCTCACCCAAACCATCCAAAGCCTGCCGAAGCTGAGTCATGCCTTCGGTGTTCATCAGCACTTGGTCGGGCAAAGGAAGATTAGCAGCCGGATCCAACTTCAAACCGCTTTCCGGATCTTCGGCTTCCAGTGAAAGCGGGATGTGCCCGCCGCCGCGCTTGGCGGCATTTCGGCGCTCGCGATAATCCCGCGCTTTGTTGGCTGCAATCCGGAAGAGCCACGTCTGGAACTGGCTGTCGCCTTGGAAAGCATCGAGGTTGCGAATGACGGATAAAAAGACTTCCTGGCAAATCTCCTCCGCGTCTTCGCGGGTGAAGTCCGAACCAAGCTGAAAGACGAATCGCCCTGCCGCCGCATAATGACGGTCGAACAATTCATCCCACGCGTCGGCTTCACCTCGACGACAGCGCGCAAGCAGTTCAGCTTCCGAACTCATCCGGAGCGGAATCTATTGGAGCCTTGAGGCTTTGAACAGAATCTTCAACCTCCGCGGACTTGTTCCCTCACGCTCGTCACCGCGGGAGCATTCTCAATCGGCTTCCGTCCAATGCCGTATGCTGCACTTCATTCTGCGTGGAATTTGTCCGCTGCGCGTCATTTCCACGCTGAGCCACTTCATCGGGCATCGCGATTCTTTCACAAATGCTTCACTTCGAAACTGACGCAATTGCGGCCCGAGCTATGCTAAACAGATTTTTATGAAGCGGATGTCCTCGGTCACTGCTGCAACCCAACCTGGAGAATCCTATGAAAAAACCAACCCTCCTGCTGTCCGCGTGCCTCTTCTTTACCATTGTCCACGCCAGCAACGGATCGCCATCCGCCGCGGCAGCGCCGGGCGAACTGACGCTGCGCGAAATCCGTTATGACGGCCAACTCTCGGACGACGAGGCGCGCTTCAACGTAGAGCTCGAAGTCGAGGCAATAGGCAAGGGAGCAAGCTCCACCAAATTGTTCGAAGGGGACGTCGCCATACTGCCAGCCAAACTTCCCGATGCATTGAAAATCGTGCGCGAGGGCAAACTCTATCGGATGACTGCCGATCGCGCCGGCCAGTTCAGACTCAAACTCGATCTGGTGGCCAAAGTTCAGCGCGCTGAACCGTGGAACCAGGTTTCATTTTCTGGACCGGTCGCGACAATCTCATCCGTCACCGCCCTGGCCAATGGCACTGGCGTGGAAGTTCAATTGCTGAGCGGCACGCTGTTGGAATCCACGCGATCCAACGGAGTTTCGCGCGTGAAAGGATTTCTCGCCGCCGACCAAACCGTTGCCTTGCGTTGGCAAAGCAAAGTCACTGAAGTCGCGCGCAAAACCCTACTCACGGTCGGTTCCACCATCAACGCTCAGGTCACGCCGACGGTCGTCAAATATACCAGCCAGTTTCATTACGACATCGTGCAGGGCAATGCCGCGCAACTCACGCTCGCCCTGCCCGCCTCGCAAGCGCTCACACGCCTGATTGGCGAACAGATTCGCGATTGGCGCACCACCGTCGAAGGCGATCGCCAGTTGCTGACGATCGAATTCATCAAGCCGATCGAAAAGGCGTACGATCTCACGCTCTTCTCCGAGCAAGTGGTTGAAACCGCTTCCGCCACTTCGTCTCTCAACCCGCCGCAACCGCTCGCAGTCGAACGCGAATCCGGCGCGCTGACGCTCGTGGCCGAAGACACTCTGGCTGAAATTCAATCGTTCACCGGCTTGCGTCAGGTCAACGCCACCGGCAGCGCGTTCGCCGCCTATCGCTTCAACGCCCGGCCGTTCACCATGGCGCTCAAGCTCAAACGTATCGAACCCGTCATCACCACGGCCGATCGCGTCACGGCCCGATTGGAAGAAACGCGCCTGACCCTTTCCCATAAGTTCAACATCATCGTCGAGAAATCCGGCATCTACGCCATTGAAGCGCCAGTGCAGTCCGGCTTCGCAGTGGCCGAAGTGCGCGGGACCGGCATCGAAGACTGGAACGTCATCGACGGCACAACCGCCGGAAGCAAGCTGCTGCGCGTTACTTTTTCAACACGCTTACTCGGCTCGCGAACGCTGGATGTCCTCTTGGAAGGCGCGTTGAAAACATTTCCAGAGCGAATCTCCATTGAACCTTTGCGCTTCGCCGGCGCCACCAAGGAAACCGCCCAGATCGGTGCCGCTTCCGCCGCGGGGATTCGATTGGCAACCCGCGCACTGGCCGGCATGCGGGAAATGCCGGTCAATCGCTTGTCTGATCGCAGCGATGAACTGCTGGCCTACAACGCCGATCAGCCGGATTGGAAACTGACGCTCGCCACCGAACGCCTTTCCGCCCGCATTCTGGCGGACGTTTTCAATCTGGTGACCATTGGCGACGGCCTGGTCGGCGGCAGCGCGACCATTCGTTACAGTCTGGTCAACCAAGGCGTTCAGGAGTTCAAAATCAAATTGCCGGCGCATTGCCGGAACGTGGAATTTACCGGCCCGAACATTCGCCGCAAGGAACGGAGCGCCAGCGCGAACACCAATGAAGTCATCTGGACCATCGGCCTGCAGGACAAAGCGTGGAGCGGTTACACGCTCGTCGTGACCTACGATTATCAATTCGATCCAGCCGGCGCGACGCTTCCGGTGGCCGGCGTTCACACGGTGGACATCGAACACGAAACCGGCTCCATCGCGATCACCACCGCTGCCAGCCTTCAACTCAGCACCAGGACCGCCAGCGACACGCTCCGTCGCCTGGACGAACCAGAACTCGCGGCTGCCGACCGGGCTCTGATCACCCGGGCCGTCGTGCTCGCTTATCAATATAGCGATGATCAATACGACCTCGCCGTGGACGTGAAACGTTACGCCGAGCAAGGCGTTTTGGAAGCCGTTGCCGATCGCACTCAGATTACTTCCGTGCTGACCGAAGCCGGCGAAATGCTCACGCAGGCCTCGTTCATGGTGAAGAACAACGAGACGCAGTTTCAACGATTCCTCCTGCCGGGC
>JBQCEJ010000610.1:0-2633 GCA_051960355.1 Verrucomicrobiota bacterium
GAAACAACTCAGGTCGGTTCGGTTGATAGATCACCACTTCCCCAGCAATACGTCCGAGCGGAAAAACTTCTCGAAATCCTATTCACCGACGATGCGCGGCCATCGTTGCGTTGGCTGAGAGACCAACAAGCCAAACGGGCAATTCCTTTCACCCGTGTAGGTCGGCTCTGCTTTTTTGACCCTGTTGCCGTGAAAGCGGAATGGGATTCCCGCAACCGTCGCAAGCAAGTCGCCTGAAAACAAAAACCCGGTCGGCAAAACTTCGCGAGAGATGCCGCCGGGACTCAAACAAGATGTTAATTCGATACTCTCTTTCCCGCCGTCAGTCAATTCTGTCATCGCGGCTGAAGCATCCCCGCAAGCGCCAGCCGATTAATAAACCGAAGTCGGTTGAAACCTGCTGCCTCTGTGGCTCTGAGCTGCAATGGGCTTACTCATCTCAAAACCCGCACGCGAGTTACAACTGCCATCCGTGGTGTCTTGGAGGTGCGGTATGACTCGCGAGCTTCCGCCATTCCTGCGGGATCTTATCACGAACCCGCCGACCGCAGGTGCAGGCGTTCACGGCTGGCTTTTCAAGGTTGCGCGAAATCTTCATGCACACTTGCCCGCTGGACAGATCGTTCAACTTCTCACTGAGAAGCTCACCAACTGTGGCCGGCATGTTCCGCAGCGCGAGATCGCCGCAGCCGTTCGTGACGCTTTGCCTTGCGCATGGATGCCCGACGGGAACACCGCAACGGTTCAGCCTGTCAGTAAGTGGCCGAAGGTGAACCAAGAGCAACGAGCGGCCATTGTGCGCGATGGTGGCGGGTTGACAGACCTTTGGGAGCTATCACCGGTTCGCATTGAGGACAACGACCAGCACGCCGAACAGATCATTGACCATTTATTCCCCGGCAATCCGCTTCTCTGTTGTGGCATGTCTAGTTCGATCTTCGCCACGCGGACTCGTGAACAGTGGCGCGGTGAACTTTCAGGGCTCGCGCTGATTGTTCCATCGCCTATGACTACCCCGACCGGGCTGACCAAGGACGGCCGGCAATCGGCGCACACCTTGAACAACACCGGGCCGCGCAGGTTTCTCATTTGCGAGTTTGACCAAGGCACAACCGACGAACACGCCGCGCTGCTTCTGCACCTGGCCGGGTTCGCTCCGCTGGTGTGCGCGGTTCACAGTGGTGGCAAATCACTGCATGGCTGGTTTTATGTTCAAGACAAGCCGGCAGACAAGGTTGAACGCTTTTTCCGATACGCGGTGAGCCTTGGCTCAGATCCCGCGACCTGGACAAAATCACAGTTCGTTCGAACGCCAGACGGCACGCGCGACAACGGTAAACGCCAGACCGTTTGCTTTCTCAACTTCCGTCCCATGGAGATTTCACGATGAGCGAACTACTTGAAGCCGATTTTGCCGACGTGCCGGAAGTTTTCGACACGCCACAAAAGACACTCCCCCCGGCAAGGCCGCTTTCCTCATTAGAAAATCATCGCCGGAATGATCCCGATGAACTGTTGCGCCATCGCTTCCTTTGCCGTAAGGGGACATTGCTTCTCTGCGGGCCGACTGGTGTAGGGAAAAGCTCGTTCTCGCTGCAATGCGCTGTTCTTTGGGCCTTGGGTAAACCGTGCATGGGCATCACGCCGGCGCGTCCGTTGAAATCGCTAATTGTTCAAGCTGAGAATGACGACGGCGACTTGGCGGAAATGAGGGATGGTGTTTATGCCGGTTTGAATCTCACCGCCAAAGAGCAGGAAATCGCTGGTTCGAACATCCAGATTGTTCGGGAGGATGAACGGGCCGGCATCGCATTTCTGATTCAAGTTGTTCGCCCGCTGTTGGCGGAACACAGGCCAGACCTGCTATGGATTGATCCGGCCTTGTCGTTCTTGGGCGGTGACACGTCTTCACAAAAGGATGTCGGCGCGTTTCTCCGCAATGGTTTGAATCCATTACTTCGAGAATTCAACTGCGGTTGCGTGATTGTTCATCACACGAACAAGCCGCCATCAGGCAAGGAGAAACCCAGTTGGCAGGCGGGAGACTTCGCCTACCTCGGAAGCGGCTCCGCTGAATGGGCAAATCATGCCCGAGCTGTGCTTGCGATTCGCTCCGTTGGCTCCCGTGAAGTTTACGAGCTTCAGGCAGGCAAACGCGGCGCGCGGCTTGGATGGTTTGAAACCGACGGCCAGACGAAGACTTTTGCCAAATTCATGGCGCACTCGAAAGAGCCAGGTGTTATTTGCTGGGATGAGGTGTCATCCGATGAACTTGAAACAGGCGGGCGACCGAAGAACGACATCGCCGGGGACATGCTCTCAGTCTTGGCGCCCGAGGGATTAACCAGCATGGAATGGCAGAAGCTCGCCAAGCAGGAATGCGGTATCGCAGAACGCTCCTTCTTTCGCGAACGCAAGGCGCTCGAAAAGGCAGATCGAATCATCAAATCGAAAGCATCCGGCAAATGGCAACCAGTCACCAAAAAGGCATGAACTGCCAAAACTGCCAAAACTGCCAAAACTGATGGATTGTGATGAGAGGGAAGTCGAAAAGCGGTATGAACATGTCTTGACTCTGTTTTTCTCCGGCCGCCTGCCGCGCTTCAACCACGCGCGTCACGTCGCGGTCGCTA
>JBQCEJ010000611.1:0-3388 GCA_051960355.1 Verrucomicrobiota bacterium
GAAAGCCCCAATCCCGTGCCCTGACCGACGTCTTTAGTGGTGAAAAACGGATCAAAGATTCTCGCAATCACCTGCGGCTCCATTCCAATCCCCGTATCCGAAACCGTCAACCGGATGAACCGACCGGGTCGGGCCTCAGCATTCACTGCCATGGCGGCTTTATCCAGCACGCAGAGCTCCGTGCGGATTTCGATGACGCCGCCTTGAGGCATGGAGTCGCGGGCATTGAACGCCAGATTCCTCAGCACCTGCTCCAGGCCGTTCTCGTCCGCCTGCACCGACGGGAGTTCGATCGGACAATCCAGCCGGATTTCATATTTTTCCCCGAGCAAACGCGACAGCATCTTGCGCGTGTTCTGAACGACTGTGGAAAGGTTCAACACCCGGGTTTGCAGCATCTGCTTTCGGCTGAAGGCCAGCAATTGCCGGGTGAACGCGGCAGCGCGCTGGCTGGCCTGCATGATTTGTTTCAGCAGCGCATTTCGATCAAGTTGATTGGCATTGGAACTCTGAAGTAACCCGACGTTGCCTTGGATGACGGTGAGAACATTGTTGAATTCATGAGCGATTCCCGTGGTCATCCGGCCAATGACCTCCATTTTCTGGGCCTGTCGCAATTGCGAATCCAGCTTCAACTCGTCCGTGATGTCCTCGGCCACCAGCAGCAGACAAGGGGTCAGGCCGAGCATCACCGGCTCACAAGAAAGAATGATTTTGCGAATGGTTCCGTCACTGCGGCGAAGCTGGCAGGAGAGATTGCGCAGGCGCCCGTCGGGCAGGAACGGCGCCGCTTCGGCTCCCCGGCTCCAGATCTGCAACTGTTGGTCGGTTTGACTGACAAGTTGTTCCGCGGTGTAACCGCTCAGGTCCAAAAAGGACTGGTTGACGTCGAGAAAGCGGCGGTCTTCGCAGCTCAGGATCGCTTCAGCATTGGGGCTGCAGTGAAATGCCTTGGAGAAACGCTCGTCGCTCACGCGCAATTCCTCCGTGCGCTGGCAGACCATCCGGTTCAGATCCTCCATGCGCAACTTCGCCTGACGACCCAAAATCCATTTCTGCGTGAGCGCATGGGCAAGCTGCAGGACTTCCACGGTTTCAAACGGCTTCTTCAGGATCAATAAATTGTCCGTCTGTCCGAGGCGACGTGTCATGTCATCCCAGGAATAATCCGAGTAAGCCGTGCAGATGACGGCCTGCAGTTCGGGAGCGCATTGCCAGATGCGTTCCAGAGTTTCGACACCGTCCCAACCGGGCGGCATGCGCAGATCGACAAATGCCAGCACATAAGGATCACCGTCCTGAAAGGCCTTCTGGACCATGACGAGCGCTTCCTGTCCCTGATGCGCTGAGTCGATGCGAAAGCCGGCGCGTGCCGGAGAATCGGCTGGGCTCCCAAGAATTTCGGCCTCAATGCTTTCGAGCCGCGCCTGCGCTTCCGAGCGCGCGCGGAGAATCTTGCGAAAGTCCTCGTGGATCGCTGGGTTGTCGTCGACGATCAGGATGCGAGGTTCAGATCGCGGCTGGCTCATAGCTTTGGGTTTCCATTGGTTTTTCGGCGGGTTGACCGGGCAGCAACAGAGTGAAAGTGGCGCCGGTGCCCGGACCGTCGCTGTGGGCTTGAAGTGATCCACCGAGTTCGCGGACGGCCAGGGCACTGCTGTGCAGTCCAAAGCCATGACCGTCTTTTCGTGTGGTAAAGCCATGACCAAAAATCCGGGTGAGGTTTTCCCGTGGAATGCCAACACCATTATCCTGGATCTCAATCTGGATGAAACCGGCCTCGTCCGTCCCGACCCGGAGGATCAGGAGCTTATCCCCGCGCCTGGCTTCATCCATCGCGTATTTGGCGTTACGGATCAGGTTCACGAGGATTTGAAGCACCTTATGCCTTTCCGTGATGATTGGCGGCGTATCCGTAAATTGCCGTTGAACGAGAATATCGTGCCGAGACAGCGCCGCGGCGTTGATATGCAAGGCATCTTCGACCAGTTGACTCGGGCTGATCGTTTCCTTCACGCCGGCCACTTTGGCATAACTCTGCTGCATGGCGACGACCTGTTTGATGTGGTCCACGTGTTTGATCAATTGCTGAACCTCTTTCAGCAGCATGGCCTGATCGGCGCGCAGATGTTCTGCAAGCGCTTTGAGATAATCGGGTATCTGCTGGCCACGCGGGTCGGACGTGAAAAATTCGCTGAGCGAGCTGCGATGTTCGTCAATCAGCGCTGAAACTTTTGCCAGGCCGGCGGTTTTGGAATTTTTGATACTCTCAATCGTGAGCGAACAGGAGATGTTCACGCTGTTCAGCACGTTGCCGACGTTGTGTAGAACATCGGTCGCCACCTCGGCCATGCCAGCCAGTCGCGAGGTTTCGACCAGACGTTGATGAGCGGATTCCAGTTGGGCCTCAGCCTGTTTCAAGGCCGTGATGTCTTTCGACACTCCGAACGTGCCGATGATCTGGCCAGCTTTGTTGCGCCACGGCATCTTTGTGCTGATACACCAGGTCACGATGTCATCCTGGCGGGTGGTGCGCTCGATTTTTCCCAGCAACGGCTGGCCGGTGCGAATGATCTTCTGCTCATCCAGGTACGCATCCAAGGCGCGATCGGCGGTGAAGGTTTCAAAATCCGTTTTACCCAGCAGGTACTCACCAAACGCTTCAACACTCGACAAGTGATCCGGCAGCGGCTCGGAGGGATGCTCGGCCTGATATTGCCGCTGCTTGACGTTGAACGCGCTTTCCGCCTTCGAACGGCTCACGCGCACAAACCGCGACTGGATGTCTTTGAAGTAAATGGAATCCGGGAAATGGTCGAGCAGCGCCCGAAACAGCTCCCGTTCATACTCCACGACCGCTTCGGCTTCCTTGAGTGTCGTGATATCCCGAGTCACGCCGAACGTGCCGATCACATTTCCGAGCTCGTCGGTCCAGGGCATTTTCGTGCTGTAATTCCAAACCGTTTTGCCGTCCTCCGGCTGGACATAATGCTCGATATGCCCAATCACCGGCTGGCCAGTGCGGATGATTTCCCGTTCCTGGTCGTAAATGGAACGCGCCCGCTGCTCCGGGTAAATATCATGGTCGGTTTTCCCAATGAGAAATTCCGCACACTGATTTGGATCCGACAAATGGCTCGGCAACTCCGCGCCGGGATGTTGCAACCGGAAATTTTTAATCAACGCCTGCCGCGCGCGCTCGACCTTGGATCGGCTGAGTCGGACGAACCGGGACTGCCGATCCTTGAAACAAATGGCGTCCGGCAAATTTTCCACAAGCGCTCGGAACATGGCTTTCTCCTGTGCCAATTGCTGCTCGGCTTCCTTGATGGCGGTGACATCCTTGGAAATGCCACAGGTGCCGATGATTTTCCCCGAGCGGTCGCGC
>JBQCEJ010000612.1:0-2819 GCA_051960355.1 Verrucomicrobiota bacterium
TGTTGGGTACCGTGATCCAGTTGGTTCCCAGCCCACCGGTGAGTTGGTTGGTTTGGACCTGCAACAGCCAGCCGGTGTAATTGGAGGGCCAGCTCAAAACCAAGGTGTTGTTGCTGACGGCAAAATCAAGATTGGTGGGCGACGTCGGCAGTGACAGCGTTGGAGTCGCGTTCGCCTCATTGGAATACGGCGACTCGCCGCCCGTCACGTCCCACGCGGTCACAACGTAATAATAGGGGATGCCCGCGAGCGCGGTGGTGTCGAGATGGTTCAAGGCAGTCAAATTCGAGGCGATCAAGGACTAACTACCGCCTGGGTTGGTGCCACGGTAAATCGAATAGTTGATGCTGGACGGACCGCCGCTGTTCCAGGTCAGGGACACCTGACTCGATCCGCTGGTCGCGGTTAAATTAATGGGTGTGGGCGGCGCCGTGGAGACCGGCGCGTAGGGCACGATGAAGCGCCATTTGTTCTGATCGGTGGTGGTGGAGGTGCTCACCATGGAGAACACGCCCGCCGTGTCCTTAAGCCGACGGTTGGTGCTGGGTGCCGCCGGGTTTTCGAGATAGAACCAGCCATTCGCATTTTCAACCAAAGTCCATGTCACCGCCGAACCCGTGGTGTTGGTGGGGGCGAAATCCACCACGCCGCCGGAGTAGCGCAGCCGTTGTCCGTCGCGCAGCGAGGTCACATACCACTGTCCAGCCGTCGGCGCACTGCGCAAGACCCACTGCGTGGTGTTGGTGCTTTCGCGAATGGTGCCGTGACTGGGCGCACTGGAGCCGACCGCATTGCGAAGGCGCTTTCGCTCGCCCTTGTTGTGGATGAAATACGCCTTGTCCGGACGCACCGTGGCGTCACAGTCCCAGGCAAAATAGAGTTCGCCGAAGGCCGTGGGCGTGCTGCCGTTGGACTGGAAAGCGTTGGAACGCGGCGCGACGGGATCCCACGGATTAGTTGCCTCGGGATTGTTGGTGTCGGCGGTGAACAGGAACAACGAGTAACGCCGAAGCCATGAGAGAGATTCCGCGCGCCACATAAATTCCGCGAGCCAGTTGTAATTGTCCTCCTCAGTCCAGTTGCTGTTGTTATTCCAGTCCACGGTGGAAAACTCCGTGAACCAGACGGGGCGACCCCACGACGTATAGACCGTCTGCAATTCGGAAATTAGCGCGCCGGGGTCGCCGCCGTTCGGGGACGGATATTTATGAACCGCGACGGCATCTACCTGATAGCCGCGTGCATCCGCTTGCGCCATGAAGTTGGTCATCCAGGTGGTCAGCGGATTCTTGGTCACGGGACTGACGAGTGGCATATCCATTCGTTCCAACCGCGGCCACAGCTGGATGGCTTTGTCCACGGTGAGGTTTGATTGATCGGTGCCATCGGGCTCGTTGAATCCCATTTGGCACATCGCCTTGGCCTCGCGATGCCAAGCTGAGCGAAATTGTTCCATCGGCCCGGCGCTGCTGCCGATGTCCCAGTTAAAATTTCCCCACTGCATTGGATTGAAAACAACGTGGGCGGGCAGGTCCACCGTCGTGGTGCGACCCCAGTTATAGGCCCAGTTCCCTTGATACTGCGACCACTTGGCCACGAAGCCTGCCAGGCCTTTCTTGGGGTAGTGCGCCTGAAAAGGGAAACGCCAGCGCGGTGAGCTCGAGCCATTGTAGATCGATTGCACCAAAGCTGTGCCCGCCTGAGTGCCGCCGCCCTGCGTGTCCATCACCAGCCCGCTCCACTGGTTGACGAGGAAGAAGTCCGTACCGTCATACGACAGCATTCGCCAGTTCTGATGCGGCAAGCCGGTGTAAACCTGATCCAACAACAACGCGCCCGCGTTCGTTGAAAGTCCCGCACCTGCGAGGCATTGGCCGGTGACGCGATTGCGCAACCGATAGGTGTCCGTGCCGATGTTCAAGAGGATTTGGTATTGGCTCAATTGCTCGTCGACATTGGTGGTGTTCAAGCTCAGAACATTATTGATCACGCTGGCCGAGAGGTTGGCAGCCCGGTTGCGCAATCCATAAAAGGCGTCGTTGTAATCATCCCACTTCAGGGTCGGAGGCGGAGCCGAAATCACGTCCTGCCCCAGCGCGTAGACGTTACCGCCATTGGCGGGAAAAATGCACAACTCCCGCACGGCGCTTACCGAGCTGTTGGTGAACACCAGCTGAACGTTCGTCGTAATCACCGGAGCACTAAAGGTGATGACGCACGCGGAGTTGGTATTGCCGGAAACGGCCCCGCCGGGAATGGGCAGCCACGCGCTGCCGGTCCAGTATTTCAAAACGAAATCGGTGATCGGCGGTACGGTGCCGTCGCCGGAATACAAATGTGCGCTGCCAATCTTCGCGCCGATGCGCAGATCAATCTGGAGCGCGTTGCTGCCCACAAGCGTCGTCTGCCACTCCGACGCACTGTCCACAAACCCGTCCACCGCGAGCTTGGGATAGTTTGCACCACTCGTTGCGGTGGCAACGACGGGCCGCTGCTCCGCCAGATTCAACTCTAAGTCTGTGCCGATGGGAAATCCCTGCTCCAGGCCGTTCGTGCCGGGGTGAGGCGGAAACAAGGCAATCTCCTTCACGCGCTCGGTGCCATTCTCGTCGCTGTAGAGCCGGAAGGCATCGGCCGTGACCGCGCTGCTGAAAACAACATTCACTTCCGGCAAGGTGATTCCCGATCGGGCGGAACCGGGCACGTCGAGCCAGCTGGCGCCCGACCGGTATTGAAACTTGAAACTTGCCAGCAGCGCGCCGTCGTCAGTGCCGTGGTAAACCTGCGCACTGGCAATGGTGACCGGCATGGGAAAATCC
>JBQCEJ010000613.1:0-2447 GCA_051960355.1 Verrucomicrobiota bacterium
AGTGGCAACGGGACCATGGGCGCCCTGGTGCTGGGACAGGCGTTGGATGAAACGATCATTCTGAACCATGCCCGGCTGTTCATGCCCTTGCATCCGCCACTGCCACCTCCGGAGACAGGCAGCCATCTCGGCGAGATCCGCGAGTTCAGGGCGCGCGGTGAATATCCGCGCGCCGCGGATCTGGTCGTCAAGCTGTCGCACGATGAGGGCTACGGCGGAAAGCGCTGGACGGATCCGTTTATTCCAGCATTCGATTTTAAAATCAAAATGGCGGGTGGAGGTGCTGAGTCCAACTACGCCCGCTCGGTGGATTTTAAAACCGGCGTGGCGGCGGTGCGTTGGGAAGATTCGCGCGGGGCATTTCAGCGCCGTCTGTTCGTCTCGCGAACTGACAATGTGGTGGCGCTATCGATTGTTGCTCCGCAACCCGGTCAGTTGAATTGCGATCTCGAGCTGGCGCCGCGACCGTTTGTTGGTCAGGGCGGATGGTGGCCGGAGCAGGCGTTTACGAATGGCATCAAGTCAGCCGCCGCCACGGCGGAAGCGGGTTGGCTGACATACCGGAGCGAGTTTCGTCATTCGTGGCCCGGCAGCTTGCAAGGCTACGAAGGCGTGGCGCGTGTGGTGCCGCGCGGCGGCAGAATGACAAGCAACTCCGGACGCATTCACGTTGCTGAGGCGGATGCCGTTCTGGTGTTGCTCCGTGTCGTGCCGCTGCCGGATTTTAAGCAGTCGCAGATTCCGGAGATGCGCCGTTCGCTGACGGCCTTGAGCCCTGATTTTGATCGCCTGCTGGCCCGGCATGCGAAAGTTCATGGCGAACTGTTCAATCGGGTTCGCCTGGATCTGGGCGGCGCGGCGGATCGCGGTTTGACTTCCGAAGAGCTGATCGCCGCATCCAAGGTGGGTAGAACATCACCGGCGTTGCTGGAGAAGGAATTCGACGCCGCGCGCTATGCCGTGATTTCCAGCAGCGGCGAATTGTATCCGAACCTGCAAGGCATCTGGAACGGCACGTGGAGCCCGCCGTGGTCGAGTGACTTCACGCAGAACGGCAACGTCCAAACAGCGATCGCCGCCGATCTCGACGGCAACCTTGCGGAATGTCTGTTGCCTTACCTGCGCTATGTGGAATCGCAGGTGCCACAGTATCGCGAAAACGCGTGGCGGCTTTATGGCTGCCGCGGCATTCATCTTCCCTCGCGCACCAGCACTCATGGGCTGAACAACCATTTTGACAGTACCTGGCCGATGACCTTCTGGACGGCTGGCGCGGGTTGGGCGGCGCATTTCTTTTACGACTATTACCTGCATACCGGCGATCGTGAATTCCTGCGCGAACACGCGCTGCCGTTCATGAAGGAGGCCGCGTTGTTCTATGAGAATTTTCTCGTGACCGGACCGGATGGAAACTATCTGTTCAGCCCGAGCTATTCGCCTGAGAACAATCCGGCCAACAGTCCGTCGCAAGCCTGCATCAATGCCACCATGGATATTTCGGTCGCGAAGGAATTGCTCCGCAACTGCATCGCCGCGTGTCAGACGCTGGACATCGACCCGGGCAAGGTTCGGCAATGGCAGGCCATGCTCGCCCGCATGCCGGAGTATCAGATCAATGCCGATGGCGCACTGAAGGAATGGACCACGCCATTGCTGGAGGACAATTACGCCCATCGGCACGCGTCGCATCTCTACGCGTTGTTTGATGGATTGCCGGAAGAGATCGCCACCAACGCGCCGTTGCGGAAGGCATTTCAGGTCGCGATCGAAAAGCGCATGGAGCATCGCCGTCACGAGCCCAATGGCGAAATGGCCTTCGGTGCCGTGCAACTCGGGTTGGCGGCCGCGAGCCTGGGCCAAGCGGAAACCTGTCGCGAAGTGATTGACTGGCTGGCGAACCTCTACTGGACTCCGGCGCTCACCAGCACTCACAACGCGCATAGTATTTTCAATACCGATATCTGCGGCGGATTGCCGGCCGTCGTGATCAAGATGCTGGTTGCGTCGGCACCTGGGCGGATCGACTTGTTGCCGGCTTTGCCCGGCGCCTGGCCCAAAGGAAAAATCGAGGGCGTCCGTTGCCGTGGCCAGATCGAGGTGAAGGAACTGGCGTGGGACGGAACACGCGTTTCCGTGACCTTGAATTCCGCGAATCGACAAATGATGCAACTCAATCTGCCCGGTGGGATTCAGAGCGTGAAAGTTGTCCGCGGCCGGGCTGACGTCGCGGATCGAGAAACGTCGTCGTCGCCGTGCCGCATCAATCTGCCGGCTGGCAAAGACGTGACGCTGGAAATGCAGCGCGGGCGCTGGGCGGGTTCGATGGCGGACCAGGATGGCGCGCGTGGAACCGCCGCGAACAACTTATGAGACGTGCAAAAAACAATCTGACGACCGTCCCGGTGCTCATGGCGTTCCTTTTAACCGCATGGACCGCGTGCTCCGGC
>JBQCEJ010000614.1:0-10629 GCA_051960355.1 Verrucomicrobiota bacterium
CGGTAATAAGCGTGGCGCGTGCGATTGGCGTCGTATTGGAGTGCCAGCGCCTGGGCAAAGCGCGCCATGGAAGCGTAGGGATGGTGGTAATCGACCGGGTTGGCATACTCGCGCCCGGAGGTGCGAATTGGGTGGGGTTGAGGCGTGCCGGTGAAGGACGGATTGGAGCTTTTCATATCCGCCCAGAGTAGTAGAGTGGCCCCATGTCGAAGGAAGACAAAGCCCCGCCCGAGCGCGAAAAATCACCGTCGCCGCGCAGCGGCTTAGTTCAACACAGCGCTGGCGCCAACGGCGATTCGCGCTGTCAGTTCCGCATTCGCGGGCGGCGATTTATTCCGCCGTGGCTCAGCTTTTGGTCGTTAGGCTAGATTTCGCGCTATGACATTGCACGCTCGGATTATCGGTGGTTCGCTTTGGTTGCTGATGGCATTCGTGCCAGCAGTGATCGGACTTCTCATCCTGCGCCGTAGTCGCAGATTGCATACTGCAGGCGTGCATACTGATGGACTCGTTGTCGGCTGTGACAAGTGCCTAGTTGATCACGCGTGGCAGTACTTTCCGCAGGTTGAGTTTCAGAGCCTCGATGGGCAGAGACACACATTCACCGCTTCATCCGGTGGTAGCCAGATGCCGCGAGTTGGCCGTCGAGTTCGGGTTTCGTATTTGCCGCACGCCCCGGAAGATGCTGAGATTTCATCGTTTGGTGGCATTTCATTTTTCGCGGTTGTGATGTTTCTGTTTGCATTTGGTTTTTTGGGAGTCTCATTGATCTATTATGTCGGTTTGGTTGAGACACAATGACCCTGTGGCCTAACACAGAAGGGTGTGTTGCTGCGGAGCACAGCGGAGCCAGCAAACACGCCACTGGTTGAACAAGCCCGGTAGAAGAGTTAAAGGAGCCGCGCACCGTGAATACATTTATCCTCATCCCGATTGCTGCCGTGGCATTCGCGACAGGTTGCACGTCACCGCACGGTGGACCGGCGGTTTACTACCCAGTCGCTTCGGGTGTGAATACGGTTCTCCCGAAGAGACCTTGTCCAGTCGAGGGTAGTGATGGCACATCCATTGAGACGGCATTGAGAGTGCGCAGTGTTCCAGCGGATAGGCTGGAGTTGGTCGAGACACACATGGTTTACGACCGCTATTGGGATACTCAGACACCGCCGCTGACACTTGAGGAGCTCCCCCGTATCGCTCGGCGCTCGACCGTGACCTCTCGCGAGAGGCGCTATGACGTGGTCACATTGACAATGCGTGATGGGAAGACCCGCACGATTTATTTTGATCTTACCGACAACAAAGGTTACTGACCGTATGCCTAACACAGAAGGGTGTGTTGCTGCGGAGCGCAGCGGAGCCAGCAAACACGCCACTGGTTGAACAAGCCCGGTAGAAGAGTAAAGGAGTAGAAAGCGCATCCTATGGCGCTTATGTTTCAGCCGGGAGGGTCGGAACAGATTTCCGAGTTGGAATCAGTCGTTGAACCACAATATGCTGCTGGCAGGTGCAGTTATTCTTGAAAAAAGCCGGGTTGATTTTGATGGTAGCCACGGGGTTGCCACTCGTTTTCTTTGGTCGTGTCCACTTTTCGCTATCTGGTCAAAGTAACAGGGAAACTCCCGTTCAGGCCGCATACGGTGCCCACTCTCCCTCTCCGGCGCTCCTGTTTCATCAATTACGACTTTGTGGATGCGCAGGCTGCTTCTCGAAATTCTCCGGCTTAGATTCTGTCGAGCCGGGTTTCATCTCGGCACGAACCCTTCCTGGGTCGGGAGGAATCTGGTTCATCTCATCCGCTCCGCATGAGTTTCTCAATACTTGGCAGTTCACGCGCAGAGCCGCGCTTCATCCCCGAGCTCCCTGTCCGGTTTAGCCTCCCCCCAAATCTCGGTTCCACATCGTTTCGCACGACCCTTTCAACGCACACCTTGCGAGAATGCGAAAGGCAATTTTGTGCGAGCGCCAGGTGAGAATCTTGGAGCGTGTCCCGCTCTCGGAAAAAATCCGTCAACGTTTTGAATCTCATGCAACAATCAAATAATTCTTTGGATTTTGTGGGCGATCATCATTTTAGGCAGCATCGCCATTGTCTGGTTCTTCAGTCGTAAAAGGAACTGACACAGTACGTCAGCTTGGTTTAAAGGGTGCTGGACAAAAGTGTCCAGCACCTGCTTGAAAAATTGAAATATGCACACACTCGTTTTCTTACAGGACCTGGCGGTGGTGATGATTCTCGCCGGGTTGGTAACGATTCTCTTCCATCGTTTTAAACAGCCGGTGGTGCTTGGTTACATCCTGGCTGGCTTCATCATCGGCCCGCACACCCCGCCTTTTTCCCTAATTACCGGCGAGGAAAGCATCAACACACTGGCGGAGATCGGCGTCATTCTGCTGATGTTTTCACTCGGACTGGAATTCAGTCTGGGGAAGCTTAAGAAAGTAGGCGGCACGGCGGTTCTCGCCGCCACATTGGAAATTATGGGAATGGGCTGGGTCGGCTACGAACTTGGCAGACTTTTTGGTTGGGCGAACATTGACAGCTTGTTTCTGGGCGCAATGCTTTCCATGTCGTCGACGACGGTCATCATCAAGGTGCTGACTGAAATGGGTCGCACGAAAGACAAATTTGCCCAGTTGATCTTCGGCATATTGATCATCGAAGACATCCTGGGAATTGCCATGATTGCACTGCTCTCGGGCATCGCGATGACCGGGACTCTAAGCGTGGGAACCGTGGGTCTGACTCTCGGCAAGCTGGCCCTTTTCCTGGTCGTAGTGTTAGTGGCTGGTTTGATAGCCGTGCCGCGGTTGGTCGGCTACGTCGCTCGTTTCAAAAGCAATGAAATGCTTTTGATTACGGTGCTGGGACTGTGCTTCGGTGTTTCGCTGCTGGCGGCAAAGCTCGGCTACAGCGTGGCGCTGGGCGCATTCATTATCGGGGCAGTAATCGCTGAAGCCCGCGAGATCCACCGTATTGAGGCTTTGATTGAGCCTGTGCGCGACATGTTCAGCGCTGTGTTTTTTGTCGCGATTGGCCTGCTGATTGATCCAAAAATGCTGATGCTCCACTGGCTTCCGGTGGTCCTTATCACGTTGGCCGTGGTTTTCTGCAAAGTCATTGCCTGTGCGAGTGGCACCTTCCTGGGGGGCTACGACCGAGGCACATCCTTGCGGGTTGGCATGAGCGTGGCTCAGATCGGCGAATTTTCCTTCATTATCGCTTCCCTGGGGTTGAGTTTGAACGTAACAAGCAAGTTTCTTTACCCAATTGCCGTGGCGGTGTCCGTGCTGACGACACTGCTGACACCTTATCTTATCAGGAGCACCGATGGCGTGGTTAACTGGTTCGACCGGCTGGCACCGAAGCCGCTGGTGAACACTCTGGAAATCTACACACGCTGGGTAGGGCAGCTTGGCGGCCAACGACAGTCCAGCATGGCCTCAAAGCTGGTTTGGAGATGGTCCCGGCAGATGGCGGTGAACACCGCATTGATCACGGCGGTATTTATCGCAGCGGCCTTTGTGAGCCAGCGTCCGCCGATGTGGTTGAAGAAACTGGACGACGGATGGTTGAAGCCGGTGCTCTGGTTGGTGGCGGCGATTCTTTCCTTGCCCATGTTCATCGCCACGGCACGGAAACTTCAAGCCCTCGGCCTGCTCGTCGCTGAATTGAAAGTCAAGCAGTCCGCTGCTGGCGAGCGCACCGCTGCGATCCGGGCCGTTGTCGCGCAGGTCATCCCAATCGCGGGAACCGTGATTCTGGGACTCTACGTTCTGATTCTGAGTTCCACATTGTTGCCAACCTTGAAGGTGATGCTGGCTCTGCTTCTGGTCGCCGCTATCATAAGCTGGTTGCTCCGGCGATCTTTCATCAAGGTTTACTCGAGGGCACAGGTTGCGTTGGAGGAAACCTTTGCACAACAACCCGTGCCGAAGCCGGGTCATGCGCCCTCCACGCTGCCCTCACTTTTACGGGAAGCCGATTTGGAAACGATAACCATCGGGGCTGGTTCATTGGTGGTGGGAAAACTCATCCGCGAATTGCAGCTTCGCACTCACACTGGCGCGAGCATCGTCGGCATCGAACGCAGCGGCGGCAGTGTCATCAACCCGGGGCCAGACGAAGAACTCCAAAACGGCGACCAGATTCTGTTGCTCGGCAATCCAACTCAGCTACAAGCGGCCCGCAAGCAATTTGCCGAAGGATCAGAAACGGGTCGGAGCTGATTGTTGACGTGTTTCGTTGAGGTGCGTGCTTTTGTTGGGTTTTGGTTTTCCAACTCCCCGTTGGTCGGGCAGATTCATTCATAACGGCGGCTCGGGGCGCATGACCCCTTGATCCCTTTATGAGCCCCTCGGAATGCCGGCGAGTTGTTCGGGCGCGCTGTTGAGAAACATGAGCCGGGCCGGGTTGGCAAGGGCCTGCCTGAACAAACGTTCTATTGGTGATGAGCGAATGCGTTGATAAAAATTTTCGATGAAATCCCGGCTGCATGTGTGCCTTTTTGCGTTGTGGCCAGTGACGTTGATTGGATTGGTTAACGGGGTGAATGCCTCGCCGATTAATTGGGGGGCGGCGGCTACGATTGCCGCAGGGACAGATGTGTTGACCAATGGAACAACGTTTTTAGCCTGCAACTGGTCGTCCACCGATCAAACAGCAAACGGAGTGACGTTTGTCGGGACCGCTTCCACCAGTGTGGTTTCGTCCAATTTACATCTGGGGATTTCGACGGGCTCGCTTCTGAGGGCCACCGCTTCATACGGCAGCACGGCCAGCCCTTTCAGTGTTCTTTCTGCTCCCTACCAGGAAATCCTGATCGGCGGTGTTTACGGCAATACGACCAATACCACCCTGACGGTCACGCTGGATAACCTGGCGGTGGGTCACACGTATGCGGTGCAAATTTGGGTCAATGACAGCCGCGGTCGCGGAACCCAAAACCGCATCGAAACCATTGCCAGCCCCGGCGGCAACAGTGTCACCCTAGCCTACAATGCCTCGCAGACCTCCGGTGGCGTGGGGCAATACGCCATTGGCCTCTTCACCAATCTGGTGCATGGCCAGACGTTTACGTTGTATTCCCCGATGGTGCCGCAGATCAATGCATTGCAGGTGCGCGATCTGACGCCGGATCTGCCATTGACGGGGGTGACTTATTATGTGGCCACCAACGGTTCGGATGCGAATGCCGGAACTGGTCTGGGTGAGCCGTTTCAAACGATCTCCCACGCCGCCAGTTTGGTTCAGCCGGGTGACCGCGTCCGGATTTGCGGGGGCACCTACCGCGAAACGGTCACGCTCACCGCCTCCGGGCTGCCGGGGCAACCGATCACATTTGAAAGTTGCTCGAATGAAACGGTGGTCGTCAGCGGTGCCGATGCGATTCCTGACAGTTCCTGGAATGTCTATTCCGGTCCAATCTGGCAGGCGCCGATGGCGTGGACGCTTGGTCCGGGCAACGACCAGCTTTTCGTGGATGGCACCATGGTTAACATCGCCCGCTGGCCCAACAGCAGCCTGGACATATCTCGTCCGTCCTGGTCCACGGCGGACAGTGTTGCCATACCTGATCCCGGTAACGCGGTGGTGACATTGAGTGACGCTTCGCTGACGCAGCCAGGCGGCTGCTGGGATGGTGCCCGGTTAAACATGGGCGTTGGCCGGGTTTGGGTTTCCCAAACTTACACCGTTACCAACAGCAGTGCGGGACAGCTCGTTTTTTATGCCGGTGATGCCAGCAATGCAAATTATCAACCGGGCGCGGGTAATCCGTATTTTCTATGGAATACGCTGAATGCCTTGGATGCTCCCGGGGAATGGTTTCTGGACGCCGGTGCCAGCACGCTTTATTTGTGGACGCCGGAGGGTGACAGCCCGGCAAATCATCTGTTGGAGGCCAAACGGCGCACCTACGCCTTCGATTTCGGCAATTGCTCCAACAATATCGTAACCGGGCTGGATGTTTTTGCCGCCACGATCAACTTCGGTAGTGGGAGCGCCAACAACTGCGTGGACAACGTCCGGGCGCATTATGTTTCCCAGGAACTTGTCCAGACTAACGCCTTCAGCGACGGAACGGGTTCCACGGGTTTCCTGCTCAAAGGCACCAGTAATCAAGTGATCAACTGCGTGATTGGCTGGAGCGCCGGGAATGGAGTTACGCTGGGTGGCCTCAACAATGTGGTTTCCAACTGCATCATCCATGACGTGGCTTATGCAGGCGGTGATTGTGGCGCCATTTATACCGCAGGCGGAACCAGCGGAGCGCTGATCGTGGGCAACACCCTTTACAACAGCGGACGTTCCGTGCTCGTGCATCGACGCTTGCAGGGCGGATTGATCGTTTCCAACGAAATATACAATGCGGGTTTGCAGATGCAGGATCTTGGCTGCATTTACACTTATGGAACCGACGGGGCCGGGACACGAATTGCATATAATCTTGTGCATGACGCGTATCCGCCGTTTGGCAGCAAACTTTCCTCCGGCATCTACCTGGACAACGGCTCGCACAACCACATCGTTGATCACAATGTCTGCTACAATCTGGGGAATGCTGTGCAGGTAAATTTCCCAGGCACCAATGATCTGATTTACAACAATACCTTGTTCGGCAGCAGTCACAGTATCGCCGGCTCCGGTTCGCCCAATAATGCCGCCGGCACACAATTTAAAGACAACATCTTCCGAAGTGCCGGTGTTTCAGTGGGGTCAGGCGCTGTGCTCGCCAATAATCTTCCATCCAGCACCGATCCCCTGTTCGTCAGCGTTGCGGACGCCAATTTTCAACTGCAACCCGGCTCTCCCGCCATTGATGCCGGCGTGGCGCTTGCACCCTATAATAACGGCTATGTGGGAGCCGCCCCGGACGAGGGTGCCTTGGAATATGGGGTGCCAGCCTGGTCGGCTGGAGCCCGCCTGGCCATCGGTGGGCAGTTTTTAAATGCCGACATCGGTGGCGTCAAACCACCCGGTGGACTGGATGTGTGGAATGATCAATTCCGTTTACAGGGTGGGGGCAATGATATTTTTGGCGCCAATGATCAATGCCATTTTTCTTACCTGCGGATCACCAACCAAAATTTTCAGGTGGCCGTTCGGGTTGCTGGTTTGACGGCGGTTAATCCGTGGACCAAGTGTGGGGTGATGATTCGCGAGACGCTGACGGCAGCCTCTCGACATGCCATGACGGCGATTACTCCAGGCAATGGCGTGGCTTTTCTGCAGCGAGCGACCAGCGGTGGGGTCACGTCTTTGGCGTCGGTTGCCGGTCAGTTGACTCCAATTTGGCTGAAGCTGGTGCGCGGCGGTAACAGTTTCGGCGCGTTTTATTCGGCGGACGGTTTGCAATGGTCACAAATAGGCACGTCGCAAACCATCACTATGTCCAATGCCGTTTACGTTGGCATGTGCCTGTCTTCGCACGTGTCGGGGGTGCCCGCCAACGCGACACTTGACCATTTCAGTGTCCAGTCTGCGCCGCCGCAAATCAGTGGCGTTGTCCGGTCATCACCTGGCGGACTGGTTTTTAGCGCCACAGGTCTGCCGGGAACAGCTTTTCGTGTTTTGACCAGCACCAATCTCATTCAGCCTTTGTCGCAATGGTCCAGCCTGGCCACCAATGTATTCGATGAAAATGGTAGCGCGCTCGTGACAAACAGCATCAGCCCATATCCACCGCACGCCTTTTTCACCATCGGATTGGTGCCCTGAAACAGCCGCTCTCCAGAATGAACACCTTTCAGATTCCCGGGCTCGCGTCGTTATAGTTTAACTTGAAACCGCATGCATCATGAGAAACATCAATATTGGCTAAAACCTTGGTGTTGGATTTGGATGCTTGTGGGGGCGCTTTGCGAAATGGGAGATGCGGCGGAATCAAGGCCGGAAAACTCGCACGCTGCCGCTGCCATCTTTAACCCGCATGCTTGGTCCGGACACCTTTGGAATTCGTCCGGAACATCCGTTTTTCTATCACGGCGGGATCGTTCAGCATTTTATTGGCATGGCATCCAACGGGCCTGTGCTGACCATCAGTTGATGACGAAAGAAGGTGGCAACGCTCCTTTTCCTGCCACCCCGCAACCATTGATCGGATCTTTCATATGTATAAACGCTTCATAAACGGCACGACCCCAGGCCTGCTGTGTCTGCTGGGCTTTTTTGTTCCCGTCGCACTGACTGCGGCGGAGCCACTGACCATCTGGTTCAATCATCCGGCGACGAATTGGGATCACGCGCTGCCGCTGGGCAATGGCCGTCTCGGTGCCATGGTGTTCGGCGGCCCCACTGACGAACATGTGCAACTCAACGAAGACACGCTCGTGTCCGGCTATCCGGGCTATCGCGATCTGCCGCTGGCCATTCGCAAGGATTACCCGGAGATCACCAGCTTGGTTGCCCGACACCGGTTTGCCCAGGCCGACGAGATGGTGACCAAGAACTGGCTGGGAAGTTCCTGGGCCTGCTACCAGCCGCTCGGGGACCTGTTCTTCGACTTTCAGCAGCCGGGCCGGGTAACCAATTACCGGCGCGAACTTGATCTCAACGACGCCTTGTGTCGTGTCACCTACGAGGCCGGTGGTGTGAAGTTTATCCGCGAAACCTTCGCCAGCCATCCCGACCAGATTATCGTGTTCCGCTTCACGGCAGATAAACCAGGCAGCCTGAACTTTCGCATTCGCCTCACGTCGCCGCATCCGGTGACCGAACACGCCAGCGGCACGGAACTGGTGATGGACGGGCAGGTGCCCGGCATGGTTCTGCGCCGCACGCTAAAGTGGGTGGAGCAACGGGGCGACGCTTGGAAATATCCGCAGCTGTTCGATAACAGCGGTCAGCCGCTGCCCAACGCCAGACAGGTTGTTTATGACGGTCAGGGACTTGATTTTGACGCGCGGTTAAAGGTGCAAAACCAAGGCGGCACGGTTACGACGGAAGGCAAGTCGCTCGTCGTCGCCGGCGCGGATGAAGTGGTGATCATTTACAGCGCCGCCTCCAGTTACGGCGGTTTTGATCAGCCCGGAGTGAACGCGGCGAAGAAGGCGGACGGGTTTTTTGCGGCGGCGGCAACCAGGAGTTATGCCGAACTGCTCGACCGCCATGTCAGCGACTATCATCGCTTGTTCGATCGGGTGACATTGGATCTTGGGCCCCAGTCCAGTTTGCCCACGCAAGAGCGCCTCAAATCACCGGATCCGGCTTTGGCGGCACTGTATTTTCAATTCGGTCGCTACTTGATGATTGCCGGCTCGCGACCGGGCAGCCGGCCGTTGAATCTGCAAGGGATATGGAACAACGAGGTGATTCCGCCGTGGGGCAGCCAATATACGCTCAACATCAATTTGGAGATGAACTACTGGCCCGCCGAAGTCTGCAACCTTTCCGAATGCACGGAACCACTCTTCAAGCTGATTGGCGAACTGGCTCTCAACGGTGAGCGTGTCGCCCGCGATATGTATGGCAGCCGCGGCTGGGTGGCCCATCACAACACCACGATCTGGGCCGATGCCGAACCGGTGGACTTCACCGCCCGCACCGCCTTCTGGCCGATGGCCGGGGGCTGGCTATGCCAGCATCTGTTCGAACACTATCAATTCACCGACGATCGCGCTTTTCTCCGGACCAACGCGTATCCGCTGATGAAAGGCGCGGCCCAATTTTATCTCGACTGGCTTGTGGACAACGGCCATGGCCAGCTCGTCACCCCGGTCGGCATCTCGCCTGAAAATACGTTTCTTTATGCAGATGCCAGCGGAAAAGAACAGCCCGCCAGTGTGAGCGCGGGATCTACGATGGACATGTCCATCATTCGCGACCTGTTTACAAATACGATACGCGCCTCAGAAATTCTAAATACCGACCCCGTGTTTCGCTCGACGCTGAAGACGGCCAGTCGGAAATTGCTGCCGTTTCAAATCGGTGCGCACGGGCAGGTGCAGGAATGGCAGGAAGATTTCGCCGAAGCCGACCCGCAACACCGGCACCTTTCCATGCTGTTTGGCCTTTATCCCGGTGACCAGATTACCCTCCGCGGCACACCGCAGCTCGCAGCAGCAGCCCGAAAATCCCTGGAACGGCGGGGTGACGGCGGTACCGGCTGGAGCATGGCCTGGAAGATATCCCTCTGGGCGCGACTTCTGGACGGGGACCACGCAGAAACGATGCTGCGGCTCCTGCTCACCCAGTCAACCCTTCCCAACCTGCTGGATGTCTGCCCGCCGTTTCAGATTGACGGAAATTTTGGCGCGACGGCGGGGGTGGCGGAAATGCTCCTGCAATCTGAGAATGGTGAAATAGTTCTGCTTCCGGCTTTGCCTCAAGCGTGGCCGGAAGGCCATTATGCCGGCTTGCGAGCCCGGGGTGGTTTCGAAGTCAGTTGCGCATGGCAGAACGGCCGATTGACCGGCGCGACGATCCAGAGCAAGAGGCCTTCCACCTGTCGGGTGCGCTATGGAAACAAATGGATTACGCTAAACTTGCAGTCGGACAGTGCCATCCAGTTGGATGGCAATCTGAACCGCGTAAAATGACAGGGTCCACGCTCAAGAGTTTTGGCCTGTGGTCGATAAACGTTTAGTTGCGGGCGGCTATGACCTCCCGGGCGGATGTTTCCAGAGTTG
>JBQCEJ010000615.1:0-4195 GCA_051960355.1 Verrucomicrobiota bacterium
CACGCAAACGCTTGGCGGCACGTTCACGGTCCACGCGGGCGGCGGATTGTTTCGCATTGCGACCAAAGACGCGGATGCGCTCGGCCTGGAAATTTCACCGGCGGGCGCGACATCCGCCAATGCGGGTGAAGCCGTCACTGAGGAACAGGTTTGGGACGCGTTGAAGAGCTGCTTTGATCCGGAAATTCCAGTGAACATTGTGGATCTCGGATTGGTTTACAGCATGCAGTTGGAGCGACGTCCTACGGGCACCAGCGCAGTGCAGGTAAAAATGACTCTAACCGCTCCTGGCTGCGGAATGGGCGGTGTGATTGCGGGCGATGCACAGCAAAAGCTTCTGGCTTTGCCGGGAATGGAAGAAGCAAACGTGGAGATTGTGTGGGAACCGCAATGGCATCACTCGATGATCACGGAACAGGGACGGAAAGTTTTGGGCATCGAATAAGGCCCGAGCGGATCAAAGATTAATTTCTACGCGGCTGCTCAAGTTGGTGCCCATCAGGGAGCCGTAACCGATGTTGGCTTTCTGAAGCCAAACGCCGCCAAACGTCGACGACCGGGCTGTGAGCGGATCAGTCACCTTGCCTTTGAACATTCCGGTTTTGGATGAGAACGCCAGCGAGAGAGGATTGCTGCTGAGGTTCGCGATCTTGTTGTTATATCCAATCTGGAACGAATTGAAAAAATCGCTCGCCAGATTTCCTCCGCTAAACGCAATCAGACCGCTGGATGCGTCCAAAAAGTTCACGCCAACGGGAGGAACAATGAACGACGAACCAATCGCGTCCGACTCGGTGTCGAAACCCTGCGGATAAACCTTGGCCAATGGATCGGCGGACTTGATCCAACTCAGTGCTCCGGTGAGATCGTCCCCGATTCGGTTTGAAAACGTCAGCCAGCTCACCACCGCGCCTTTGCCGGAATAGAGCGACGCATAGACTGGCCAGGCTCCGTCTTTGGAGAGAGGCGACATGGCCGTGAGTTTGGTGCCGTCGGCGAGCAGACCGGCGAATCGTGCCCGGCCCATCGTATCGACGCGAATCGTTCCATAGCCGTGGCCTTCCGGTGCCGCGCTGTTTCCGTCCGCGCCAGGAATCACCAAGGTGTAATTGCCGGCAAAGGGCGCGGCGTTGGTTTTGCCGAACACGGCACGATCGCCTTGCAAATGCGCGGTCCAATTTCCATCGGACAATTCACCGGTGATCTGGTCGGCCAAATCATTTGTTCCCAACTGCAAAATCAAAATCAGCGGCGTGTCGAACTTTCGAACGATGCTGTTGGTCGCCCGGCAGTTCAGATCAAGTTTGCCAGTGAATGTCAATTTGCTAGCACCCACCTGGAGGCGACCCGAATAGGCGCCGTGCTTGGTGACGCTCACCGTGAAAAATCCCGAGCTTGGCAATTGAACTTTTTCATCCTCGTAGAAAAGGCCGTTGTAAGACCCCATCGTGTAGGGGCTCGGCACGAAGTTCGCCTGCACAGTCAAATTGGAACTCATGACGAACGCAATTTTTGGCGACGACGACCTGATGCCGCCGCTCCAGCCCGCAAACTCCTGACCTTCCTCCGGAACCGCTGTGAGCGTATAAGTTTTTCCGGCCGTCAACGGCTGGCCACTGGCTGCGCCTGAAACCGTGCCGGCGCCGTTTGTCACGATGGTCAAAATCTTGGGCGGTTGCGGCGGTGCAATCACGTTCAGTTGGAACGTCGTGCTCGAAGTTGAAAACCCGTCGTTAACCGAAATCGTCACATTGGCCGTTCCTGATTTTCCCAACACGGGCATCAGGGTCACCGTGCGAAGGCTGGCAGTGCCACCAAAGATGATGTTGTTGGTTGGAATCAACGTCGGCGATGAGGAAGACGCTGACAAGGTCAAGCTGCCGACGGAGGTTTCCTGATCATTGATCGTGAACTCAATCGGGCCCGCGTTGGAATTGACGCTGATGTTTTGATTCGGAATGGCGGTGATGGTCGGCGCGCTATTGATCGAGACAGTAAATGTGCGGCTCACAATATTGTTGCTCGCCCCGCCATCGTTCACCGTGACAGTGATCGTCGCCGAACCTGTAGCCAGGAACACCGGTGTGAACGTGATTTTGCCCGTCGGGTTGGGACTCGAATACGTGACGGTCGGGTTAGGAATCACGCCCGTATTGCTGGAGGACGCCGTGACGCTCAGGGTCTGATTTTCGTTGGGAGCGCCGGAAGAGATTCCGGACAGATTCACCGTCTGCAATCCGGCGTTCAGGTTCAGCGTAAGATTATCCAGCGGATTGAGCGTCGGCGGTTGGTTCACCGCGTTGACCGTGACAGTGAATGTGCGCGTCACAATATTGTTGCTCGTGCTGCCGTCGTTGACTGTCACGGTGATGGTGGCTGTTCCAAAGGCATTCGTCAGTGGCGCAAAGCTTAGCGATCCCGTCGTGTTTGGGCTGGTGTAAGCAATCGTCGGGTTGGGAATCAAACCGGTATTGCTGGATGCCGCAGTGACCGTCAAGGTCTGCGATTCATTCGTCGCTCCAGAAGTAATTCCCGAGAGATTCACGATTTTTTGACCGCCGTTCTGGTTCATCGTGATGTTGCTCAAGGCATTCAAGGTTGGGGCCTGATTCACCGCGTTCACCATCACGTCGAAAGTGCGGGTGACGATATTGTTGCTGCTCCCACCATCATTGACAGTGACTGTTATGGTCGCACTTCCAGTGACATTTGCGACAGGTGTGAATTTCAGTGATCCGGTCGCGTTCGGGCTGGTGTAGGACACCGTCGGATTGGGAATCAGGCCGGGATTGCTTGAGCTGGCCGTGACGCTTAAAGACTGGGTCTCGTTTGCCGCGCCGGATGTGACGCCCAAAAGGCTGACCGTCTGTTGACCTGCGTTCTGGGCGATCGACAGATTGCTCAGCGCATTCAAAGTGGGAACGTCGTTGACGCCGTTCACTGTCACGGAAAATGTTTTGGTAACGATGTTGTTGCTGCCGGCGCCGTCATTGACTGAGACGGTGATCGTCGCGGAACCAAAGGCGTTTGCGACCGGGGTGAAGCTGAGACTGCCCGTCGCATTCGGACTGGAATAGTTTACCGTCGGATTCGGAATCAAACCTGAGTTGCTGGAAGTCGCCGTCACGGTCAGCGTCTGAGATTCATTGGGAGCGCCGGAGGAAATTCCCTCCAGGCTGATCGTCTGAAGACTGGCGTCTTCATTTACGGTCACATTGCTCAACGCATTCAGCGTCGGCAGATCATTGACGGCGTTCACAGTGACGGTGAAGGTTTGCGTGACGAGATTGTTCGCGGATTGGCCGTCATTCACCGTCACAGAAATCACCGCTGAGCCGCTGAGATTTGCCACCGGCGTAAAACTCAAACTACCGGTGGTGTTCGGGCTTGTGTAAGTAACGGTGGGGGCGGGAATCAAGCCAGGATTACTTGAGGTTGCGGTGACAGTGAGCGTTTGAGTTTCATTGACCGAACCCGATGTAACGCCGGTCAGATTGACAGTTTGCTGCGGAGCATCTTCATTGATTGTGATGCCGGCAATGGCGTTCAAGGTGGGCCGGACATTTCCCGGGACGGGAGCCGTGTAGGAGACTTCATCGGAATAATCGCTTTCGACGCCAAGGATGTTGTAGGCCGTTGCGGCGAAATAATAGGTGGTGCCTTCAATCAGACCGTTGATGGTCACAGTGGTACCGCTGCCGACATCGACTTTGTTGGTGTAGGTGCGACTGGCCACGCCGTAATAGACGTTGTAGCCGGCCACATTGGGATCGTCGCTGGCCGTCCATGAGAGCGTCACGCTCTGAGCGGCGAGTAAACCTTGCTGGCCAAAAACCAAAGAACTGAAAATCAAAACCAGGAGGCTTGCGCTCCTGTGCCAACCGCGTCCGAATATCGTGTCCATTACCGCGTTCCATTTGCATAAGCATTGCCAAGGGCAATTTGGAGCCGGTGAAGCGAGGAATCGCCTTGTCAGCGGAAGGTTTTCTGCGAGGAATCCGGCCTATTTAGCGTGAAAAGAAAAGCTCCCGCAAAGGTTCGCAAATTTGGGAATCAAAACATGCCAGCGGACCGCCGTGAAGAGTTTCAAGACAAGCCCAATTCCACCTGTCTTAAAAGGGAGCAACGCTTGAA
Source organism: Verrucomicrobiota bacterium (assembly GCA_051960355.1). Lineage (GTDB taxonomy): Bacteria > Verrucomicrobiota > Verrucomicrobiia > Limisphaerales > DASXHY01 > DASXHY01. The sequence continues at coordinate 4,135 of JBQCEJ010000615.1, forward strand.
ACGCAAAGCTAATGACCGTGATTAATCGATCGAAGCCGGCGTGCTATTCCGCCCCAGCCAC
>JBQCEJ010000616.1:0-2709 GCA_051960355.1 Verrucomicrobiota bacterium
CGGTGATGGCATCGAGCAAACCAGCAGCAGCGGCAGCAGCAGCAGCGGAACGATTGACTTCACTTCCGGCACGGTGGACGCCTTGGTAGATACCATCATTGTTGGCCGCGCCGGCGGTGGTCCCGGCACTGGCACCCTCACTTTTGACGGCGGAACGGTGGACGTGAACACGCTCCATCTGGGTGTTGAAACGACTGCGTTGGCCAAGGCGGGCGTTGGAACGGTCAATGTGAACGGCACGGGCCACTTGCTGGTGAACGGCGACCTCGTGATGGGCAGCGGCGGCGTCGGCGGCACCGCCACCCACGGTGTCGTGAATATTGGAACAATCTCCGGAGGCTCGGTTACGGTGAATGGCAATGTCGTTTGCGTCAGTGGATCGGGCAACATCATCAGCTCGTTTGGCGATCTGACTCTTGGCGGTCAGCTCGGCACCGACGGGATCACCGAAGCGCCGTTGGAAACGCTGGAACTCTGGGCTGGCTCCCTGACCTTTGATCTGGGAGTGGCCGGCAATCCGGTCAGCGCGCGGGCATATGTCACCAACCTGAACGTCAATGGTGCAGTCACGTTGAATGTGCAAGGGCAGGGTCTCTCCATCGGCCAGTTTCCCCTGATCAAATATTTCTCCGGACTGGGTGATGTGGGCGGCTTTTCCGGGTTCAGCGGTTTCACACTGACGCTGCCCGGCAACGTGGAAGGTTATCTGCTCAACAATACGGCCAACGCCTCGGTGGATCTCGTGATCACCAACATCACCACCAAGAAGTGGTCGGGGCTCGCGAACAGCGATTGGGACATCAACACCACCACCAACTGGCTCAAATTTCCGCCCGGCACGTCCGCCAAATATCTAGAAACATCCGTTCCAGGCGACGCAGTCACCTTTGATGACACTGCTGCGGGCACGACAACGGTGTACCTGACCACCACGCTCTCGCCCGCCGGGATTCTGGTCAGCAACGTCACGAAGACCTACACGTTCAACGGAACGGGCACGCTCAGCGGGCCGACCAGCCTTATCAAACAAGGTTCGGGCACGCTGATTCTCGGAAGTTCCGGGGTGAACGATTTCACCGACCCTGTGATTATCGAGGGCGGCACGGTCCGGTTGTCCGGCAGCGCTGATCGGGTACCGACGAACGGAACGGTGACGTTGGCGGATGTGGCGGGTGCGACATTCGACTTGAATGGCGTCAACCAGGCTCTTGCCGCATTAGACGGCGGCGGACTGATCGGCGGCAATGTCACTCTGGGCACGGGTGACCTGACGATCATCGGCGATGGCGGCAACTATGCGGGCGTCATCAGTGGCGCAGGCAAGATCATCAAGGACGGCTCCGGCGCGCAGGTTTTGTCGGGCGCGAATCTTCAAACCGGCGGAGCGCGCGTGGTCGCCGGAACTTTGACCGTGGCCAACACCACCGGCAGCGGCACTGGCCCTGGCAGTGTTTCCGTCGAAAGCACCAATGCCATCTTGCGCATTGGTGATGGCGGCGCGAACGGCAGTTTGGCCGTGAGCACCATTTCCAACGAAGGCTTGGTGGTGCTCAATCGCAGTGACGATTTCACCTTTGACACGCTGATCACCGGCGGCGGCTCGTTCCGCAAGGAGAACACCAACAACGTTGTCACGATCACCATCGCGAATACCTACACCAATGGCACTGCGATCATGGGCGGTGGACTGCGCATCAGCAATGCCGGTGCGTTGGGTGACACAACCGGCTCGACGTTCATCGGGAATGACGCCACCGCGCGGCTTGAACTTACCGGCAACCTCACGTTGCTCGAGCCGATCCGCATTTCGCAGAAGCAAACCGCAGCTGGGAATGTGCCGGGCGTCTTGAACATCAGCGGGATCAACACGCTCGCCGGTCCCATTGAATTGCCGGCTGGCGGCTCGTATTGGACGGTGCAATCTGCGGCCGGGAACTTGATTGTCAGCGGCCCGATCACGAACACGACCACTTCCAATGTCCGCACGCTCTGGTTGAGTGGCGCGGGCGATGGCGAGTGGAACACGGACCTTCCAAATGGCGTGGGCAGCACCGGCGCCCTGCGCAAGGATGGCACCGGCACCTGGAAGATCGGCAGCACTGTCACCTACACTGGCCCCACGGTTGTCAGCAACGGCACGCTGCTGGTGAACGGTGCCATCATGGCCAGCAGCGCAGTGACGGTGAGCGGCGGCAGCCTCGGCGGCAACGGCGCGATCTCCGTGCCCGTGACTGTGGGCACGCTGGGAACCCTTGCGCCGGGCGACGGCGGAATCGGCAAACTCTCCGTGTTCAACAGCCTCACGTTGAGCGGCACCACGACCGTGGAATTGAATAAGAGCGGTGCAACTGTGACCAACGATCAAGTCAGTGTGCTGACGACTCTGACTCAAGGTGGGACGCTAAACGTGACTTTGACCGGCACGGTCACCGGCGGCGAAGTGTTCACCTTGTTCACGGCCGGGACATTTACCGGAGCGTTTGACACCATCAACCTGCCGGCGCTCCCGGGCACTTTGACCTGGGATACCAGCAATCTGGCAGTCAACGGCACGCTGGCGATTTCCGGCAGTGCGCAACCGACGCTGAACTTCTCGCAGGCGGCCGGTGTTCTCACCCTGTCATGGGCCGAAGCCGGTTACAAGCTGCAGGCGCAGACCAACACACTGGCGGTGGGCCTTTCCAGCAATTGGGCCGATTATCCCAACGG
>JBQCEJ010000617.1:0-9782 GCA_051960355.1 Verrucomicrobiota bacterium
GGCAGTCAGCTTTCGATCACCGGCTCCGGTTTAGTGATCACGCCGGATCAAGACACCATTGCCACCTTGGCCAGTGCGACGCTCACTTTGGTTCCGCTCAATAACCTGACGGCGAGTTTGACGAATTTGGCGATCCAGAAGAACGGGTTTTCCATTGCCCGCGCCACGGTGACCACGGCCGATATCACGTTGGGTGGTTTGTTTGCTCTGACTTCGCCGACGCTCACGTTTACCAATGTCAGCTATACGATGGGCAGTTCCTTGAGCGGCACGGTGGCTTTCGATGCTGGCGCGACGCTGAGTTTGGGAGCGGCCATTCAGACGACCTCCAGCCACATCACGGCGAGTTACAATTTTCAAACGAAGGTTTTCAATGCCAGCATTGAGGACTTCGCGGTGGAGGTTCCGGGCTTCGTCTCCATCAGTGGCTCGGGTGTGGCTGTTTCCTACGAGCCTGCCAGCGACGGCACCTCGAAGATTCTGGTCGGCGCGCAAGATATCACAGTGCTGATGGGCAGCGGTTCGGGCAATTCTGCGGTGGGTGTTCAAATCAACAACGCGAGTCTGGCCCTGGCGATTTACAAAGCGGTGGACGGCTCCATCACTTACGCAGTGGAAGCAACCGGCGGTATCGCGCTGGTCGGAATGCCGGCAGACACGCTGTCGCTCAGCGCCAAGAACGTCAAAGTGCGGGTCAACAACGCCGGCGACGTCAATGAGTTGATCAACGTCGACAGCGATCCTGCGCACGCGGTGCATCTGCTTTACGAAGCGAACGAGCAAAGCCTCCTGGTGACCGGCCTGACCTTGACCATTGGAAACTTCGTGACATTGACCGGCAATTTCGGATTCCAGGCGTTCATCGATCCGATTACGAATCTGACCGATGTTGCCGTTGGCGCCAGCGAGGTGAATGCCGTGTTGGGCACGAGCACGACCAACCTCACCATCACGGGCGCGAGTTTTGGACTGTTGCTTCGCCCGGGAATCAGTGGCAATCCCACGACCTACGCATTGATGGCCAACGGGGGCACGAACAGCTTGAATGGCGTTCCCGGCTTAACTCTCACCGCCTCGGGCCTGACGGTGAAGGTCAACACAACCGGGCTTGACCCCGAAACGCTCGCCGGGTTGCCGCAGACGATTCTCACGCCCGACGGATCGCTGCCGTTCGATTTCGCCGGGCTTGGCTCCGGAGACATCATCCGGGTTGAAGGCTCAATCACGTTGAACATCGCGAACTTTGTTTCCTTGAAAGGCGACTTCGCTTTCCAGACCTTCAAAGATTCGAACAGCGGACTGAACAACATTCTCGTTGCGGCCACGAATGTCGATTCCGTGCTGGGGACGAGCACCACCAACCTGACGATTAGTGGCGCCAGCCTGGGATTGGCGATCATTTCGGGAACACCTTCGACGTATGTGCTCATTGTCAATGGCGGCACGAACACGTTGAACGGTGTGCCGGGACTGGAGTTGAGCGCTTCGGGACTCAAGGTGCGGGTGAACACCACCGGCGTCGATCCGACCACGCTTGGAATTCCGGCGACGCTGAGCACGCCGGGCGGTTCCGTGGATCTCGACTTCAGCGATCTGGGTTCGGGCCTGGTCAAAGACATTCAAGGCGCGCTCACTTTGACCGTCGCGGGTTTCGTCACCTTGCATGGCGATTTTGGATTCCAATCGTTCACCGATTCTACCACTGGCCTGACGAACATGGCGATTGGCGCCACCAACGTCGATGCAGTGCTTGGGACGAGCGCCGCGAATCTCACCATTGAGGGCGCGAGCCTCGGCGTTCTGATCATTTCCGGCGCGGCGGGCGCTCCGACCCGCTACGCGCTCGTCGCCAATGGCGGAACCAATACGCTCAATGGAATTCCCGGGCTGTCACTCAGCGCGTCTGGACTGTCGGTGAAGATCAACAATCTGGGCCAGGATCCAACTACCTTGGCGGGTTTGCCCAGTGCGGTGCTGACGCCCGGTGGAAACGTAAGTTTGGACTTCACGGGTTTGGGCGCTGGCCCAACCAAAACCGTCTCGGGCACAATCAGACTCGACATCCTCGGGTTCGTTTCACTGGAAGGCTCGTTTTCGTTCCAGACCTTTACTGATCTGGTGAGCGGTGCGAGCGACATCGCCGTGGCCGCGACCGGCGTGAAGGCGTCTTTGACTGTGGGCGATGTCAGTTTGGTGATCGATGGCGCGAGCCTCGGACTGTTGATCATTCCTGGCGTTGCGGGCGGACCGTCCTCTTATGCGTTGGTGGCGAATGGCGGGACCGATACGCTCACCGGAGTTCCGGGACTGTCCCTGAGCGCTGCCGGTTTGTCCGTGAAAATCAACAACACCGGGTTTGATATTGAAGCGCGCGTTGGCAGCACATCGCTGGAGACTCCGGGCGGCAGCGTTGATTTGGATTTCAGCGATCTCGGTTCGGGCGCGGTCATGAGCGTGGAAGGTTCGATCAGCTTGAACATCGCCGGGTTTGTTTCGCTCAGCGGCGATTTTGGCTTTCAGAAATACACGGACACCAATACGACCCAAACCCGGATGCTCATTGGCGCGACCAATGTCAATGTGACCTTGGGAACTGCCGATACCAACCTCACCATCACCGGCGCGAGCCTCGGTTTGCTGATCCTTCCGGGAATCGGCGGTGGTTCGAGCACTTACGCGCTGGTGGCCAATGGTGGCGACAGCGCCTTGAATGGCGTGCCCGGTCTGACGTTGAGCGCCACCGGTTTGACGGTGAAGATCAACAACACCGGACTGGATCCCGAAACCCTGGCCGCTCAAGCGGTGCATACGCCGGGCGGCGACGTGACGCTCGACTTCGCCGGATTGGGCGCGGGTGCGGTAACTCAGATCTCGGGAACGGTTTCGTTGACCGTCGCGGATTTTGTTTCCATCAGTGGCAGCTTTGTGTTCACGAAGCAGGTTGATCCCAATAATGCCAACATCACGAAAATTGTCGTGGGTGCGAGCGGCGTGACCACTTTCCTGGGCACGGCGGATCAAAGCGTTGGGGTTCGCATCTCGGACGCGAAGCTCGGTCTGGTCATCTACAAAAACACCGTTGCCAATACCAGCACCTACGCGCTCTACGCCTCGACTCAGATCGAAGCGGTTGGGTTGCCATCCGAAATCAGTTTGACCGGCACCGCCAGTCTGATGATCAACAACACCGGCAAAGCGGTTTCGGAGCTGATCACCACGCCGCAAGGCGATGTCAGCGTCGCCTTCACCGATGGCACCGGCGGCACCGCTGATCAACGCAATGTGAAGACGTTCTCCGGCGGATTGACTTTGACGATCAACGCCGGTTCGTCGTTTTCGCTTTCGGGTAATTTTTCCTTCAGCAAAACCGGGACCGGCACGGCCACCAAGATTTTGATTGGAGCGTCGGATGTCAGTTGCTCGAACATTCTGCCCGACGGCGGCAGCGCTTCGGTCAGTCTCACGGGCGGCAGCCTGGGATTGGTTCTCTTCTCCGATGCGTCGGGCGGTTATGCCATGACGGCTTCGGCCACAGTGGCGGCGGGTGGCGGCGGTTCCTCGGCCAGTGCCACGGTCACCATCCGACGGAATGCGACGAATCACGCGGTGAACGAAAGCGTCAACGTTGGCACGGGCGCGGTGCAAGTCACTTTCTCCGGAACGGAAATCAAAACCAGCACAACGGCGTTCCAGAGCATTGCGCTGAGCGATGCGACTCTCAACATCGACAACATCTTCATCATTACTGCGGGCGGCGGCAGCACGTCGGTGGTCGGCGGCGTCACGACCAAGACGATGACCGGTGTGTCGTTGACCGTGCAAGATCCGGGAACGGGCCAGGTTCTGTTTACCATCAGCGCCGGTTCCGCCAGTTACATTACGATTGTGGCCGGAACGGTGTTTGACGGAATCACCTGGACCAACGGCGGCACGCAGATTGTGCTGAACGACCTGAGCTTCTCGCTCGGCGGTTACGTCACCTTCACCGGCAACTCGGTGAAAATTCGCCATTATACCAATGCCTCGAACGTGGCGATCAACTCGTTCAACTTCTCCCAGGCGTCAATCGCACTTTATGTCGATGGCGCGGAAATGGTCGCGGTGCAGGGCAATCTCGCGTTCCATTACAGCACGACCGAAGGCTTCGTTCTCGACAGCACGGGCGCGGCGCCGATCACTGGATTTTCGTTCCTCGGCCAATCGATCGGCGATGTTTCCGCGCCGGCCTCCAGCGGGACCGGCAACAGCCCTTCGGCTGTGCCGCCGCCCGTGACCCACACGCTTGGCCCGATCACTCTTGGTACGCCCACAATTGGCTTCTCGAATTTCAAATTCGCCCTCGACGGCACTCTTTCCGTAACGGTTTCGATTTCCGACACGCTTGCTTCCATCAGCGGCACCGTGGTTTCGGCGGCGGTGAAAAACATCACCGGTTCTTTCACACTGGGCCTAAAACTCGATCTTGCGAATCCGTTCGCCGCTCCAACCAATGTGACCGCGAGCGGCTTCAATCTTTCCGTCGGTCAATTTGAAATCACCATCGGCGTCGGCAGCGTCTCGCTGAAACTGGTGGCCAACAACGTCAAGATCAACCCCGACGCCGGTCCGACGAATGATCTGGTGAGCTTCGGGGGAACGCCCGCGTTGCCGGGCTTGATCGCGACGCTTTCCGTCCCAGGCTTGTCCATCTCCGGTGGCGCGAGCAATTTCTCGATCAAAGGCAATGGTTCATTTGTGGCTGGAAACGATTTCAGCGTCACGCTGGCGCTGGGTGAAAATTCCGCAAGCTCGCTGAAGTGGCCGGACTGGTTGCCGATCAAAAATGTGGCGATCACCGTTGAATGGCCGGGCGGCAACTTCAACACCGATCCCGCCAACTTCATTCTGGATTTCTCGGCCACGGTTGACCTGAGCAGCATCAAGGGCATTCCGCTGACGGTGAGTGGCACGATCAATCATGTGCGGATCGACATTGGCAAACTGGCTGATGGCGAATTCCCCATTCTCTCGATTGAAAGCCTCGCGGTCAGCGTGACCGGCAATCTCTTCGGCGGCCAGGTGCAAGGTGCGTTGCTGGCGGGTGTGGTTCGCTTCGATGCCAATGGCGCGGTGGTGGACAGCCAGGGCAAGCTGGTTTCCAATGGCCAGCCCGGCGTCGGTGAAATCACCAGCGTTTTCTACGGCGGCATCAGCGCCTCGTTCAGCTTTGGCGGCATGGCCGGATTCAGCCTTCGCCTCGGGCTCTCGCAATATGGTCCGCTCTCGGTTTATGTATCAGCCGGCGTCCCGATCCTGCTTGACCCAAATTCAGGTCTCAGCATCACTAATCTTCGCGGCGGAGTGACCTTTGGCCAGGGTTTGCCGACGCTTACGATCTCGGATCCGATTCAAGCGTCCGACGCGTTGCAGTTGCGCCAGCCGGCATTCCAGACACCAGCGACTTTGACCGAAGCGCAATGGCTGGCACAGATGAAGGCGCAGGTGGCGACGCTTTACAAAACCGGTGCGACCGATGGCTGGAGCAATCTCGGCGCTTCCACGATTACCATTCAGGCGGGAGCGACGGTTTACGACGCGTATGTTTCGGCGAATGCGTTCCGCGTCGATGCCGATGTTTTCTTCGACACGAGCGGCAAGCTGTTGATCATCGGCTCGGCGACGTTTGGGAACAGCCTGACTCTGGGCGTGAAAATCTACACGGACCTCACTCCGATTTTCGAGGGCTCGGTCAACTCCGGCACTCCGGTCAACATCCTGTTCCTGATGGATCTGCCCGCACAAACCGGCACGCCGCTGAGTCCGCCGATCGTGAGTATTTACGGGATTCTGCAATTCGCCTTTACGCGCGTCGACGGAACGCCGATTACGGCGAGCAACCAAGCCGACGCTTTTCAGATCGATATCGCTGGCGCGGCGCAGTTAAACGTATTGGGCGGTTTTCAAGCGACGCTGACCGGAAATATTTCCCTGACGTTCACCGCGACCAACTTCCAGATCGTCATTTCGAACGTCAATTTGAACGTGAGCTATCTGGGCGACATTGGCACAGCCGCGGGGAATCTCACGATTCAGAAGAATGCCAGCGACGGTCTCGACATCTGGGGCGGCTTCCTGCTGGTGCCGAATTTGACTGCGTTGGAAAGCGCGGGGATTCATGCGGTGGGCCAGATCTATTTCCAGCTCAACACCACGACCGAGATCAAGCAAGTGCCGTTGATCCTGACGACCGGCAACGTGACGCTCACAGTCGCGCCGCAATCGTTCAGCCTTTTTGTCAGCGGCTCGGCGGATTTCTACATGTTTGGCCAGCGCGTCTTCACGCTCTCTGGAACGTTGGCGGTAAACCTGAACATCAATTCGCAGAACAGTCCGGCCACGTTCACGCTGACGATCTTCGTGCAAGCGGAATTGCTGATCGGTCCCGTGGGCGATCCGTTCTTCACGTTCAACGCGAGCGGCTTGATCTACGTCGATGAAACGGGCTTCGCTGCCAAGATGGCGCTGAGCTATGGCAGCTCGCCGCTCACCGGTTTTTCCATGGGAGTGAATTTTCTGCTGGTGATGAACACGACCGGCAGGGACATCAGTTACGAGATTCCGACGCCGCTGGCCACCACGCCGCCCACGCCGCCGGTCCCGACTGTCATGGGCCCGAACTTCACCTCGACCAACGTGCTCGCCACCACAAGTTATGAGCAGTTGATCAACGGCAAGCGAATGCTGGTCATTTCCAAAGGTGCGCCGCCAGTCGGGACCACCAATTACGCAACCTGGAACGCCAGCGTCGCCGGTTCGTATTTCATTCTTGTCGGTCGCGGCAATCTGACCCTGGCCAATGCCTTCACCATTTCCGGCACGATCAACTTGGTCGCCAGTTACAACGCCTACACGGGACTGAGCTTCAGCCTTTCCGTGAATGCGAAGCTCAATCTAACCGTGAACGGCACCAACATTTTCTCGTTCACGGTCAACGGTGGATTGCAAATCGATGAGCGCGGGCTGGCCGCGGCGTTGACAGTGAGTCTGGCCAGCGGCTTTAGCATGCCGAGCAATCTGGGCTTTACGCTTTCGGCCACGTTCATGTTGCAGATCAACACGACCGGCAGCGCGATTCTCGTTTCCGGCACCAGCATCACTGTGCAACCGGGCGCGCGCATTTCTGCGTCCGGCAGTCTTTCGATTCCTGGACTGACGATTACCGGAAAGTTTGATTTGGCGGTCAGCCCGACGAGTCTTTCGGTTCAAATCCAAGGCAGCGTCAGCATCTTTGGAACGACCATGAGCCTGAACGGCTCGGCGGGGATTTATTACGATACGAATCCGGGATTTGCTTTCAGCCTTCAGTTGAAGGTGGGTTCGAGCACGGATACGAAGATTTATCCGGTGAGTGTCCTGGGCAACAAGTTTGTGATTTCCGGCGGATTCACGTTGCAGATCAACACCTGTTCAGTCACGCGCAATTCCATTGCCCCGGGATTCAAGATCGCCATCACGAACCTGAGTGTTTACCTGTTCGGCTTCACCCTGAGCGGCAGTTTGTCGATCGGCATTTCCTCGGCGGGACTGAGCATCAACATCCCGGCGTCCGATCCTTTGACGCTCAATTTCTTTGATATCGTGACGCTATCGTTCTCGGGCTATTTGAATCCGAACGGCACTTTCAGTTTCACTGCCAGCGCGGGTTTCTATTTTGGCAACGACGTTGGCCATATCTCGGGCAGCATCAGTGTCACCATTTCCAACAGCGGTTTCTCGGCAACAGTCGCGGGTGAAGTGGCCGCATTCGGCGCATACATTTCAGCCAGCGGAACGATCACGATTTCCGGCACGTCTGTTGTGATGAGCATCCGGATCGATGCGGTGATTGTTCCCGCGATCAACATCGATACGCCAGCCGTGAAAGTCGCGGGCGTGACGATCATTCCCGCGGTCCACATTCACACCGACGCCGTGGAAGTGCATGCGTGGTGGACCGCAACTTTGGGCCAAACCGATCCCGCTACAGAACCGCCGCCGAGTCCGGTGTTGGCGACTAATACCGGCGGCGTGCTGGCCTTGAATTTGGGACAGGATGTGGCGGCGCGGGGATCGGCATTTGCCGCAATGCCGGCGGAAGAATATGTGCTGACGCTCTTGGGCGCGGGAACTTCCAGCGGCCAGAAGATTCGCGTCACCGCGCTGGGTTACAGTCAGGATTTCGACAACGTTACGAGCATCCTCGTGCGCAATACCTTGGCCGGCGATGATACGATTCAGATCGCGAATGGAATCACAGTGGCGGTGGATATCACGTTGGGTGACGGGAACAATATCATCACGACCGGCGGCGGCTTTGCGACCGTTCGCGATCGGGGCATCGGAGCCAACACGATCATCGGCGGTACCGGCGGCGGTGTTTATATCGGCGGGTTGAATGGCAGCAATGCCGCCTACGGCACCAAAGGTTTCAGCACGGTTATCACCGCGACAGGCAACTTCGGCGTGCAGTATGCCGGTTACGCAACTTACACGCTGACTCCCGGAGTGTTGCAGGCCGGCGCTTTCCTGCTTTACCTGAATGGCGTGACTTTGGTGAGCCTGACTGCCGCGACCGGTTCTGGAGCGCATGTTTTCAATCTGCTGGGTTGGCTGGGTTCCGGCGCGATCATTGGTCAAGGCACGAACAACACGCTCAATTTCAATCCGCAGACCGGATTGAATACGGCTTACGTTCTGTCCGATAGCGCGCTGCAACTCACGGTCGGCGCCAACAGCACCAAGACCATCACCTTGTCGGTCGTCCAAACCGCGAATCTGATTGGCGGCACGAGCACGAACTCGTTCACGGTTTCCGCTTGGACCGGCACGGGTTCGCTGGTGGGTCCCGCGGGCAGCGCCAATACTTTGATCGCGGCAAGCAATGCTAACTTCGGATTGACCAATACGCTGCTCACGCGTTCCGGTTTCGGTAATCTGCAACTCACGAATTTCGCCAGCGCCGTGCTCTCTGGCGGCGTCGGCGCAAACACATTCAGCGTCAATGGCGACACTTGGACCGGGCATGCAACGTTGAACGGCGTGGGTGGAAATGACACTTACCACCTCACCTTGACCGGCTTGGGTTCGACGCTTTTCACCATCGCCGATCCGACCGTCAACTCCGGCGATGTTCTCAACCTGACGGTCTCCGTGAATACCAGCCTCACGGCGACTCAGGTGAAGGTTGCGGTCCAACAGGTGGATTACAGCGGCGTTGGCATTCTGAACATCAACGGTACGGTGGCCGGCTTGACCTTCAATGTTCGCGGCACAAATAGCACGACCGCGACGAACATCAATTCAGTCGGCGCGAACAACACCATCAGAGTGGGCAGCACTGCGGGCGTGGTGCCCGGCGCGGCCGGAATGTTGAATCTGATCCAGGGAGCACTGACCGTCACGGGCAACGGCTCTGATTCGCTGACGATCGACGACACCGGAAGTTCTTCGATCAAGATCGGTTCACTGACCGCCTCGACACTCAACGGCCTGGGCATGGGTGCGGGCGGCATCACTTACAGCGGCATCGCTGTTCTGACCGTTTCACTGGGCTCGGGCAACGATGTTCTGAGCGTACTCAGCACGAATGCGGCGACGCTGACGACGGTCAACGCGGGATCGGGCAATGACACGGTGAACGTTGGCAGCACTGGAACTGCTGGCTCGCTGTCGGGCATCGCGGGCGAGTTGATTGTCAACGGACCAGGCGGTTCCAATATCGTGAACGTGGATGATTCCGGCAGTGCGATGGCGAAGGTCGGGTC